>JANXTJ010000217.1 GCA_025352485.1 Salinibacterium sp. | reverse complement strand
TATCCGAGCGCGGAGCACGAAACGGGGCTGTTCGCCGTGGGCAGAGCGAAGCGGCGCCCCCGGCGACAATCGGCACAGTGCCGTGGGCAGAGCGAAGCGGCGCCCACTAACGAAACAACGCCCGCCACCGAGGTGACGGGCGCTGCCGAGGTCAGCTACTTGTGATCATGGCCGTCGTGATCATGGCCGCCGTGATCATGGTCGTCGTGATCGTGCCCGTCATGATCGTTTCCACCCTGCAGGGCGGCGGTCATGTCAGCGACGTCGAATTCGTCGTCATCCGTTTTCGAGCGCGCGGTGAAGGCAGAGAGATCGACGGACTTGCCCTTCGAGTCGACGACGGTGGCCTTGTCGAGCACGACGGCGAGGGCCTTGGCGCGCGCTACCTCGGCGATCATCCCGGGGATCTGCCCGTTCTTGTCGAGCACCTGGATGAACTCGCCCGGCTCCATGCCGTACTGGGCCGCCGCCTGCACGAGGTAGTTGGTGAGCTCGCTCTGGCTAACCTTCAGCTCTTCTTTCTCCACGATGGTGTCGAGCAGAATCTGCGAGCGGAACGTCTTCTCGCTCGAGACCTCGACCTCGGCACGATGAGCGGTGTCATCGAGACGGTTCTCGTTCTCGAGGTGGCGGTTGACCTCATCTTCGACGAGCTTCGCCGGAACCGGGATATCAACGGTCTTCAGCAACTCGTCGACGATCTGGTCGCGCGCCTGAGCGCCCTGGCCGAAGCTCTTGGATCGGGTCACCTGCTCTTTGATGTCGGCCTTGAGCTCTTTGATGGTGTCGAATTGGCTGGCGATCTGAGCGAAGTCGTCGTCAGCCTCCGGCAGTTCGCGCTCCTTGACGGCGAGAAGCTCCACGGTAATGAGGGCCACCTCACCCTCGTGGTCGCCGCCGAGCAGCGTGGACTCAAAGGTCGTCGACTCGCCGGCGCTCAGGCTGTCGAGCGCCTCATCGATGCCCTCAATCAGCTCTCCGGAACCCACCTCGTAGGAAATGCTCGTCGCGGAATCCACCTCGTTGTCGCCGATCTTGGCGACCAGGTCGAGCTGTGCAAAGTCGCCCGTCTTCGCGGGCCGATCGACCGTGACGAGGGTGCCGAAGCGGCTGCGCAGGGCATCCAGCTCATCCTTTACGTCGTCGGCAGAGACCTCTACGGCATCCACCGTCAACTTCAGGCCCTCGTAGTTGGGGAGAGTGAACTCGGGGCGCACGTCGACCTCGACGGTCAGCTCGAGGTCGCCGCTGAAATCTTTCAGCTCTGGCCAGGACTTGATGTCGGCCTCTGGGCGACCGAGCACGCGAATCTTCTCGTCGGTGACCGCCTGGCGGAAGAACTTGTCGAGGCCATCGTTGACGGCGTGGTTGAGGACCTCTTCGCGTCCGACGCGCTGGTCGATCAGCTGCGGCGGCACCTTGCCCTTACGGAAGCCGGGGATGTTGACCGACTTGGCGATGTGCTCGTACGCGTGCGCAATGCTGGGCTTGAGCTCGTCTGGCGTCACAGAGATGTTGAGCTTGACGCGGGTGGGGCTCAGTTTTTCAACGGTGGTCTTCACGTTGCTTCTCCTGTTTGTTGGGCTGATCGAAAACGGATCTGTCGTGCAGTCGGGGCGACAGGATTCGAACCTGCGGCCTCTCGGTCCCAAACCGAGCGCTCTACCAAGCTGAGCTACGCCCCGGGGCAAACGGCCGGGGCGCTCACGCGTCCCGTCGAAAAATTGGCCTTCGCAAGTCTAGCTGACAACGACTGGGGCACGGCCCGGCGCCGGTCTCAGCGGGAGGCATCCCGCCCGAGACGCTGGCCGTGAGTGGGGCACGCCGCGCGACTCGTGCGCGTCGGGTACAGTATTGCTCGGCAGTCGAGCAGTTTTTCGCTCGGCCCCGGGTTTTCGCTCAGCCCCGGGACTGTAGCTCAATGCCCGGGGATGTAGCTCAATGGTAGAGCCTCAGTTTTCCAAACTGATGGCGCGGGTTCGATTCCCGTCATCCCCTCCACAGCACTGTTATGCACTTCGCTCGATCGCCTGCGAAGGGCGCAACGCCCCCTAGCGAACTGCGGCCACGATCACCTTCCGTGCGGCATCGCCTTCCGGCATCGGCAGGATCGGGTAGTTGTGGATCATGCCGTTACCCACGTGGTAGTCCAACGCCAGCCCCGCGGCGGCGGCGAGCGGCACGAATCGCGAGGCATCGGCGTGCAGAATGTCGCGGGTGCCGCTGAACATCGTGATCGGCCCCAGCCCCGCCAAGGACCCATGGATGGGGCTCACTCGCCAGTCGTCTTCGGCCAGCTCGGCCCGGTAGAGCAGGCCCGCCGCGTGCGTTCCCGGCACGGCGAGCCACGGGTCGGTGGGGTCGATGACAGCGAGCTGCGGGTCGGTGCCCGAGATGTCCAGCCAGGGCGCGATCAGCACCGTGGCGTGCAGCGGGCCGAGGTGGCGATCCCGCAGCTCCATGGCGACGGCTAGCGTCATCCCGCCGCCGGAAGAGTCGCCGATGACACTCACATTGTTGGCACCGACGTCCGCGATGAGGGATGCCGCGAGGTCAGCAACAGCAGCAACGACGACGCTCGCTGTTCCGGTGGGCGCGAGCGGCATGATCGGGACGATGACGGCCACCCCCGCCTCGGTGGCGAGCTTGCCGATCAG
>JANXTJ010000213.1 GCA_025352485.1 Salinibacterium sp. | reverse complement strand
GCAGAGCGGCGAGGAGATACGGAGCGAGTCAAGCGCTGGCGCGCCTACGCTGCCGAGCTGCGCGGTGCTTTGGAGAGAGCGTGGGATGGGGAGTGGTACCGGCGCGGCTACTACGACGACGGAACGCCGCTCGGCACCCTTCGCGAATGGGGAGCAAACGACCTGATCGATGCCGTTGCGCCTCAGCGGCCGTTGGGGGAGCGAGTTGAGGCCCTCCACCGTGCTACAACCTATTACGCCAGTCTCGGCTTCACCTGGATTCAGGATGCCTGGGTCGACCCGGCCGATATCGACGTCTACCTCGAGGCCGCAACACAGGGTCTTCTGGCCGCCCGCTGCAACCTGGCATTGCGAGCCGACCCCCGGCAGTGGCCACAGCAGCGCGCCGAGTTGGTCGCTGCGAGGCAGCGGATCGTCGACCTCGGTCATCCTCTCCTTACGGCAGACACCATCAAGTTCTTCGCTGACGGGGTGGTCGAGAACGCGACAGCCGACCTGCTCGAACCCTATTCCAGCGACCTGCACAGCCACGGGATGGCGGTGTGGGAGCCCGCAGAGCTTTCCGATGCCGTGCAGGCGATGGATGCCGAACTCTTCCAGATGCACATCCACACCATCGGGGATGCTGCCGTTCGCTCAGCGCTCGACGCGATCGAGAACGCAGCGCTCCAGAACGGGGAGCGCGACCGGCGCCCGGTACTCACCCATGTGCAGCTCGTCGATCCGGCAGACCTCCCGCGATTCGCGGAACTCGGCGTGATCGTGAACGCCCAGCCCTACTGGGCGCAGCTGGATGAGCTGATGACAGTTCTGACCGTCCCGAGGCTCGGCGATGATCGCACCGAACTCCAGTACCCGCTCGAAACCCTTCGAGCGTCCGGCGTGACACTCTCGTTCGGCTCCGACTGGCCGTGTTCGACGCCTCGACCCTTCGACGGCATCCGGGTTGCGACAACGCGCCAGACCGTCGGCGACCAGCCGACCGGTGGCTGGACCCCGGCCGAGCGCCTCACCCTCCACGACTCGTTGGCCGCCTACACCTCTGGGGTTGCCAGCCAGGCTTTCGCTGATCTGGCCCCGAATCCGTGGGGCACACTGCGCGTGGGATTCAGCGCTGACCTCGTGGCCCTCGATCGCGATCCGAGATCGTTGGAGCCCGGGCACTCGCTCGCTGATGTCACGGTGCTTCGCACCTGGCTGAGCGGGCGGGCGACCTTCGTCACATCGCCAAGCACTACCTAGGCATGAGGAGCACACAATGACCGATTCGTCCACGGAGAGCATCCAGAAGGAGGGAATCGTTCCGAACGCAGAAGGAACGAAACTTCGACGGGTTCTCGGCCTGCCATCTCTGGTCTTCTTCGGGCTGGTTTACATGGTGCCGCTGACCGTCTTCACCACATACGGAGTCGTGTCGGCGAGCACGGGTGGCCGCACGTCACTGGCCTACATCATCACTCTCGTCGCGATGATCTTCACCGCACTTTCTTATGCCGCCATGGTGAAGGTGTTCCCGGTCGCCGGGTCGGCGTATGCGTACGCGACGAGGAGCTTTGGCCCGAACGTCGGGTTGATGGCGGGCTGGGCACTCCTGCTCGACTATGTGCTGCTTCCGCTGGTCAACTACCTCGTGATCGGCATCTACCTGAACATCCTGTTCCCGGCTATTGCGCCGTGGATCTTTGTGGTGGCTTGCATCGCGCTGGTGACGGTGCTCAACATCGTCGGCATTGCCTCGGTAGCCAGGGCGAGCAACATCATCGTTGTGGTGCAGTTTGTCTTCATCGCGGTGTTCGTCGTCATTTCCGTCGCATTCCTTGCCACCGGAAGTAACGCGGTAGATTTCGCAGCGCCATTCGTCGGTATCGGCGGGGATGGCGCGACCGTGCCGGCGCTTCTGGCCGGCGCTGCCGTGCTGTGCCTTTCCTTCCTCGGGTTTGATGCCATCTCGACGCTTGCCGAGGAATCGAAGAATCCGAAGCGGGACATCCCTCGGGCGATCATTTTGGTGACCGTTGGGGCTGGGGTGTTGTTCTTCCTTCTGGCGTTCATCAGTCAGCTCGTCTTCCCGGGAACCGATTTCGCAGACCCCGTCTCCGCAGCCAGTGAAGTAATGCTCAAGGCCGGTGGCAACTTCCTCAACATCTTCTTCATTGCCGCCTATGTCGCCGGTGCGACGGGATCGGCCATTGCCTCCCAGGCGTCCGTCTCCCGGATCCTGTTCAGCATGGGCCGCGACGGAGTTCTGCCGCGACGAGTTTTCGGTGTGCTCTCTGCGCGATTCCGCACGCCGGTTATCGCGATCTTGGTGATCTCGGCCATTTCCATTGCCGGTATCAACGCCAACATCGATCTCCTGTTCTCGGTGGTCAGCTTTGGGGCACTCGTCGCTTTCTCGGTTGTGAACCTTGCCGTCATCAAGCACTTCCTCATCGACAGCAAACTGCGCGGACGCCGAAACGTGTTCGTCTACGGGGTGCTTCCGGGCCTGGGTTTTGTGATGACTGTCTGGATCTGGACCAGTCTGACGTCAAGCGCATTCGTCGTCGGCCTCATTTGGCTGGCCGTCGGCTTCATCTACCTCCTCGTCTACACGAGAGGGTTCCGCAGGACGGCTCCCGCGGTCGAGTTCTCCGAGTAACGGCGCATCCTCGGCGTCACACGAGAGGCGATCCTCGCGGGCTTTTGTCCACGAGGGTCGTCTCCTGCGTTAAGGCGCGACACGCAGAAGTCCCCGGCCGATGGCCAGGGACTGTCTCGAGCGATACATCTCGCGACTCAGATGAGGACTGTGTCGCGACCCAAAATTTTGCGGAGAATGGGGGATTCGAACCCCCGAGGGCTTGCACCCAACACGCTTTCCAAGCGTGCGCCATAGGCCACTAGGCGAATCCTCCTGGCCGGTTGCACGAATTTCCGAAACAACCTTCAGTGAGCTTAGCCGCAAACGGCGGGGCGGATGCTCGCGGTCCGGGCTACAATCGAGTCGGCTCCTCGCGTGGCGCCACCCAGGCCAACTCCCCCAGGACGGAAACGTAGCAAGGGTAACCGGGCTCTGGCGGGTGCGCGAGGAGTCTCTGCGTTAAGCCGCAGCCCAGCCGCGACCCTGCCACGGCCGGGGCACTAGCCCATACGGCGCCTAAAAGCGCACCCCTGCCCGTGCACCGCCTGCCGCCGTAGGCTGACAATGTGGCCAGGAGCATCTACATCACGTCGGCGGAAGGGCACTCGGGCAAATCCTCGATTGCGCTTGGAGTGCTCGACACCCTGCAGCGTGGCATCGAGCGGGTGGGAGTGTTTCGTCCGGTCGCCCGGTCTACCGATGAGCGCGACTACGTGCTCGAGCTGCTGCTGTCGCGCGTCGCGGTGCCCCTGGGTTACGACGAGTGCGTCGGGGTGAGCTACGAAGACGTTCACGATGATCCGGATGCCGCTCTCTCGCGCATTGTCGACCGGTTCAAGTCGGTCGAGGCCAAGTGCGATGCCGTCATCGTCATTGGGTCGGATTACACGGATGTCGCCACCCCGACGGAGCTCGCCTATAACGCCCGGATCGCCGCGAATCTCGGCGCGCCTGTGCTGCTCGTTTTGGCGGGTCGCGAGCCCGATGAATCGCGAGCTCGCACGGCCGATGAGCTCAGGCAGGTGACGGAGCTGGCGGTGCCGCAACTCACCGACGCCCACGCGAGTCTCTTCGCGATCATCGCCAATAGGGCCGATCCCGATCGGTTGACCGAGATTGCCGCAGCCATCGGGCGACAGACCCCTGTTCCGGTCTGGGCCATCCCCGAAGACCCCTACCTGATCGCGCCCACCATGGAGGCGATCATGCACGCAGTGGGGGGCACGCTGCTGAAGGGCGACACCGCGCTTCTCGGACGCGAGGCGCTCGGAATTGTGATCGCGGCGATGTCGATGGAAAACGTGCTGCCTCGTCTGATCGAGGGCGGCCTAGTGGTGATCCCTGGCGACCGCAGCGAGATGCTCCTCGCGGCGCTCACCGCACACGCCTCCGAGACCTTCCCCTCGCTTGCCGGCATCGTGCTCAACGGCGGATTCGAACTCTCGCCGACTATCGACCGCCTCATTTCTGGCCTCGACGACAGCCTGCCGATCATCACCACCGAGCTCGGGACTTACGCGACCGCCCAGCGCATCGTGCAGACCCGGGGTCGACTGAGCGCGACTTCTCAGCGCAAGGTCGATACCGCTTTGGCCCTCTTCGAGAGGCACGTGGATGCCGCGTTGCTGTCGGCCGCGCTGGGCGCAGGTCGGTCGTCCGCGGTCACGCCGCTCATGTTCGAGTACGCCCTGCTTGCGCGGGCTAGGGCCGACAAGCGGCACATCGTGCTGCCGGAGGGTGGCGACGACCGCATCCTTCAGGCGGCGGGAACGCTGCTCGCCCGGGGCGTGGTCGATCTCACGATCCTCGGGGATGAAGCCGAAATCCGCTCTCGAGCGGCCGGCCTCGGTGCCGACCTCAGTGCCGCCACGATTCTCAGCTCGAGCGACCCTGATCTACGCGAACGGTTTGCGGTCGAATACGCCCGCCTGCGCGAGAAGAGAGGGATGACGGTTGAGCATGCCCGGGAGATCGTCACCGATGTCTCCTATTTCGGCACCATGATGGTGCACTTGGGGCTTGCCGACGGCATGGTGTCTGGCGCCGCGCATACGACGGCTCACACCATCACGCCGGCCCTGCAGTTCATCAAGACGGTCGAGGGCGTGAGCGTGGTGTCGAGCGTCTTCTTCATGGCGATGGAGGATCGGGTCTTGGTCTACGGCGACTGTGCCGTGGTGCCCGACCCGACGGCAGACGAGCTTGCCGACATCGCGATCTCGGCGGCGGCAACCGCCCGGCAGTTCGGAATCGAGCCGAGCGTCGCGATGCTGTCGTACTCCACCGGTGAATCGGGGGCGGGGGCTGGTGTCGACAAGGTGCGCGCCGCCACGACACTCGTGCGTGAGCGCCAACCGGGACTCGCGGTCGATGGCCCCATCCAGTACGACGCCGCCGCGGATGCCGTGGTCGGCATGGCCAAGATGCCCAATTCACCGGTGGCTGGCCACGCCACCGTCTTCATATTCCCGGATCTGAATACGGGCAACAACACCTATAAAGCGGTCCAGCGCAGCTCGGGAGCTGTGGCAATCGGGCCGGTGCTGCAGGGCCTGCGCAAGCCGGTGAACGATCTTTCCCGTGGCGCGCTCGTGCGCGACATCGTCAACACCGTCGCGATCACGGCGATCCAGGCACAGGCGGTAATCGGCGCATGACGACGGTCTTCGTCGTCAACTCTGGCTCGTCGTCAATCAAATGGGAGCTCATTGACGTTGAATCCGCCGCGAGGCTGCGGGGCTCCATCGTCGAACGGATCGGGGAGCCGGGCGCCGTCGCCGACCATGCCGCCGCGATGGTGGGCATTCTCGCCGAGCTGGGGGACGAGCTTCCCGACGCGATCGGCCATCGGGTGGTGCACGGGGGCAGCCTGTTTGACGAAGCAACCCTCATCACCGAGACGGTTGAGCGGCAGATCGGGGCGCTGTCTGCCCTCGCGCCGCTTCATAACCCGGCCAACCTATTAGGCCTGCGTGCGGCGCGTGCGGCCTTCCCCGGGGTGCCCAACGTGGCCGTGTTCGACACCGCCTTCCACCAGACGCTCGCCCCCGACGCGTACACCTACGCGATCGACTCTCAGGTCGCGGCGGCCCACGGCGTGCGCCGCTACGGCTTCCACGGCACCTCCTATCAATACGTCTCTCGGGCGGCCGCCGAGTTTCTGCAGAAGCCCCGTGAGTCGCTGAAGCTGATCGTCTTCCACCTCGGCAATGGGGCGTCGGTGTGTGCCATCGACGGTGGTCGTTCGGTCGATACCTCAATGGGGATGACGCCGCTGGAGGGTCTCGTGATGGGAACCCGGGGCGGTGACCTCGACGCTGGCGCCCTGATCCAGCTGGGTCGCGCCGGTCTTTCTTTCGACGACCTCGACCGCCTGCTGAACCGCCGTAGTGGTCTGCTGGGCCTGTCTGGGCACGGCGACATGCGCGACGTTCAGTCGGCGGCCCGCGCCGGGGATGACGCGGCGCAGGGCGCCCTCGACGTTTACCATCACCGGCTGCGCCACTATCTCGGCGCGTACCTCGTGGGGCTCGGCGGAGTCGACGCAATTGTCTTCACCGCCGGCGTCGGCGAGAACAGTCCCGCGACCCGAGCCGCTACCCTTCGCGGGCTGGAAGGTTTCGGGATCGAACTCGACGAGGGGCTCAATCGCGCACGGCAGGGTGGCGCCCGGGTGGTGTCATCGGCCCGCTCCGCCGTGACGGTGCTCGTCGTGCCGACCAACGAAGAGCTCGAGATCGCGCGCCAAACCGCCGCGGTAGTGGGCGGCTAGTTGATCGTGCAGGTTCCGTTGCCGATGACCAGCGGCAGGGTCGCCGTCGCGCTAGCCGGTGCCGACTGCCAGGTGCCCTGCACGGTGCCGACCCCCACGTAGACCGTGCCACCGAGGAGCCCGCTCAGCAGAGCACTGGCGTATTTCGTGTTGTAGGTGCCCGCGACCGGCCCCGTCGTGGTCACGGATGACGCGGGAATCGTGGCCAGGCTGGCTTGGCTGGTCGACGAGAAGAAGTAGGCGGGAGTGGGGGTGGGGGCCACGCCCGCCGCAATGACGAGCATCCCGAGAACCGCGAGCAGGCGCTTCATACTGTCTCCCGGCGGCGCCGCACGCCGCGGGCGATGAGCGCTAGCGCCAGCCCTAGCGTGATCGCGGCTAAGGCGCACTGCAGCGGCCGCTCGATGTTGACGCCGGTGTACGCGGTTGACCCGGTGCTGGTGCCCGCGATAACAGTTGTTCCCACGCCGGAGGCGACGAGGGCAAGGTTTCCGAATCCGGTGGGCAGCGTGGAAGGGTTGCTCGGCAGAAAGGCGCGCACGCCCACCCAGAGTTGCTGGGCGGTGCTGATACTGCCCACCGCCAGCGGGCCGTTGAATACCCGGGATGCCGCATCCCGCCCCACGAGCGAGGTGCCGCCGCCGGGACAGCTCGCGCCAACCCAGCGCACCGGGCACAGGTCGACGGTCAGCCACAGCCCCGTCGGGTCGGCAACGAGCGCGCCAGACGCGACAAGCGAGATGTCAACGGTGCCGGGATCGCTGACCGGCGGATGGGCGGTGACCCCGATCTCCCACGTGATCGGCACGCCGGGGAGCATCCCCTGCATAGCGTCTTTGTCGCCGATCGAGATGAGGGTTATTGCCGTGCCCGTGACGGTGTCTTCCGTGACAGCGGCCTGCGCGGTGCCCCCGGGAAGCAGCACGGCCGCACCCGACAAAACCAGGATGAGCAGGACGGCCGCCCCCACGTGACGGGCCCCGGCGTGACGCGTTCCGGCGCGGCCGTGAGTGGCACGGCGAGTGCAGGTGGGCGGGTTCGTTTCGGGATGCCGCCAGCCGCTGCATCCCGCGGCCAGAAAGCCCACGTGACGATGCCGGCCGCGCCGAGGGTGATGGCGCCGAGCACGAGCGGATTCGACGCCGCCGCGACCGCGTAGGCCAACCCTGGCACCGAGAACATCACGATTCGCACCGTGGAGACGAGGTAGGGCGCCGGGTCTTCGGTGGCATTGGCGTCGCCGCGAAGCGTGATGCTCATGACCCCATGGCCCGTCGGGGTAATGCTCGTGACCCGGTGGGTGATGGGCAGCGCGCCGGGGCGGTCGACCGTCACGACATCCCCGATCACGACCTCGCTAGCGGGAACCTGCCGGACCACCGACAACGAACCGGTGGGAATCGTGGGGCTCATCGACCCGGTCTTGAACATGATGAGCGTGATGTGAAAAAACACCGCGAGGATCACGAAGACGATGCAGATGACCCCGCCGATGGCGGCGAGCGTGAGCAGGCCATTGCCCGCGGCTGTGACGCCGCGCCTAGCCTGCCCACCCCCCGAACTCGTCTTCATGGTCATTCACCCATTAGCTGGAGGTCGCCGTGACCTGCCAGGTGTCGATGGTCGACTTACCCTGCAGGGTGTTCGCGGCGCCGGCCGGTAGCGAGACCTCGAAGCACAGGCCGGTTGGGGCGCCGGCGGATGCCGTAGCCGCCGCCACCGCGACCGTGCCAGCGGCCCCCGCCGTCAAGACGGAGACCACCGGCCCGATCACCCAGCTGGGGCTTCCGGTAAACGCGGTCGCATCGCAGGTCGCCGTCGTGTTCACCACCCGGTAGCGCAGCGCGGCTCCCAGGATGAGCGTCTCGTCGGTTCCGGCCGGCGCGATCGTTGCGCCGCCGAGCGAGAGTGTTCCGGCGACGGAGTTGGGCTTGGTTCGCACCAGGAGTGAGGCGTAACGCTGGGTGCTGGGCGACATCCCGAGAGAATTGAAGCTCATGGTCGCGGCGGTCGGGGTGTTGTCGGCGTAGCTGGTTCCGGCATCCACGCTCGACTGCGTATTGAATACGGTCGCGGCGAAGGTTCCGGCACCAAACTCACTGTCGGTCCACGACGCGAGAGTCATCGTCGCACCGACCCCGAGCACCAGAGCTCCGGCCAGGGTGGCACGCACCCGCGGACGCACCTTCGGCCGCATGGCGGCTAGGTGGCGAGACATTACGGTGTCGACAGACCGGAGAACTGCCACGTCATGCTGTTAACGGAACCCTGAACGAGGGTGGAGCCCGCCGACACGATGAAGCACAGGTTCTTGGTTGCACCGGCGACGGTGGTGGGGCTGCCCTGCACGAGGGTAAAAAGTGGTCGATCCGGGCACGGTCCCAAGGACGGTGCCTGCCGGGACAACGTCGGTGCCCGTGCTCGTACCAGAG
>JANXTJ010000204.1 GCA_025352485.1 Salinibacterium sp. | reverse complement strand
CGCGGGCATCCTGCGCGACAACCTGCTCTTCAAGATGACCGAAGACGACTGGGATGCGGTCATGAGCGTTCACCTGCGCGGCGCCTTCCTGATGAGCCGGGAGGTGCAGAAGCATCAAGTGGCTGCGAAGTGGGGGCGCATCGTCAACCTGTCGAGCACGTCGGCACTCGGCAATCGCGGGCAGGCCAATTACGCTGCCGCCAAGGCCGGAATCCAGGGTTTCACCAAGACGCTGGCCATCGAGCTCGGCCGCTATAACGTCACCGTCAACGCGATTGGGCCTGGCATGATCGCCACCGACATGCTGCGGGCGGCGGCGGAACGCCTCGGGGTGACCTTCGAGGCGTATCTGGATGCCGCGGCCAAAGACATCCCGGTCGGCCGGGTAGGTCAGCCGGAGGATGTCGCCGCCGCCGCCGCGTTCTTCTGCTCGGACGCGGCCTCGTTCGTGACCGGCCAAGTGCTCTACGTCGCGGGTGGACCGAAGGCGTAGGCGCTTGTTTGTAGGCGGGAGCACTCGGCGCGCAGGCTCGTTGCTCCGCCCGGCGCCCATCATTGCGCCCGACCTGAGCGACTAGATTGAAGTTATGAAGTTTCTCGGCGTGATCGCGGTCCTCGGGCAGTTGGCACTGGCCGCCATGGCAGCCCTGGTGCTCCTCGCCGCGTTGGCGCTGCTCGTCAACCTCGCGTTCCCGCAGCTGCTGAGTGTGCTCGGCCGATAACGCGGCGAGCGCCCGCTCAACCCAGGCGGCGAACCCGCTCGCGAGCAATGGTCGCTCTGGTCTCGTCGTCAAGGTACTCGTCCGCCGCCAACAGGCGCGGCAGTAACTCCCGCTCGGTGGTGAGGGCTCGGTAGACGAGCGATATCGTCACATCGTGCTCGGGGCGATGCAGCACGGTGATCGGATCACCCGCGGCAATCTCTCCGGGCCGCTCGATGCTCAGGTATGCGCCCGGCCGCGCCTCGGCCGTGAACGTCTTGAGCCATCCCGACTCACCAACCCACCCGCGGAATGTCGAACAGGGGATGCGCGGCCCGGTCACCCGCGCCACGACGTCATCGCCGATGCGCCACGTTTCGCCCAGCAGGGCGCCGTTGACATCCAGGCCCGACGTCGTGAGGTTCTCCCCGAAGAAGCCGTTGCCGAGTTCGCGCCCGAGCTTGCGCTCCCACGCATCCAAGTCCGACCGCTCGAAGGCGTAAAGGGCCTGCCGGCTGCCACCGTGGTGTTTGGGGTCGCCGATGAAGTCGTCGGCCAACGCCCCGGCCTGACCCTGGCCGCGCGGGCCGGGCGCCGTGACCGCAAATCGACCGGGCTGCGGCCGTTTGTTGATGCCGGTACTCATCGATTTCTTGTACGGATTCGGTTCTGCCATGGCCAGGTTCACCGACTCGAGAAGCCCCATGTCACCACCTTCCCTTCGACGACGCGTGAATGATCTCGAGCAGCCGCGCCCGCAATTGCGCCGGGTTGCTGACGGCTGGGAAAACGTCCGACTCGAGCAGCCGAGTGGATGCCCATGCCCCATCCCCCTCGGCGGTGCGGGTCACAACCAGCCGTCGCCGGTCGAGGGGATCGGCCTCGCGGCGCACCAGGCCACGGCGTTCCAGCCGTTCAATGGTGCGGGACATGGTCTGCGCCTCCACCTTCGCGCTGCGCGCGAGCTCACTCTGGTTCAGCGCACCAGCATCGAGAAAGTGCAGCACGACGAGGCCGGCATGGGTGAGCCCACGCGCGTCGAGAGCTTCGGCCCATTCATGCTCCACGAGCCGTGCCGCCGTAGACAATAGTCGCCCCGTGGGCCAGCTGTCTATCGGATCGGTCACGATATTCCCCAGTGCTACCGTGCATTGATAAGCCAGCTTACCAATTCGGAGGATGCCATGCGCCAGACGCGGGATATTGTGCGACAGGGGGTCGTCGTGGCGAGCACCGTCGTCGCGATCATCGGGTCGTTCATCGGTTCAGGGGCGGCCGGCGGCACGCCCATCCAACAGGCGGCCGGCGGCGCACTGAGCGCAACCGGAACGCCCGTCGCGCCGGACGGTCCTGCCTTCTCGATTTGGAGCGTGATCTACCTCGGGCTCGTCGCGTATGCGGTGTGGCAGTTCTTGCCCGCCCAGGCCAGCGCCGAGCGGCACCGTCGCCTCGGCTACTGGGTAGCGGCATCCCTGCTATTGAACGCCGCGTGGATTCTGAGCGTGCAATTTGACCTGCTCGCGCTGAGCCTTCCGGTGATCGTTGCGCTGCTCGCGGTGCTCGCACGCACCTTCGCGCTGTGCCTGCGATATCGCCCCACCGGGCGCCTCGACGCCGTCATCACGGACGGCACGATGGGGCTCTACCTCGGCTGGGTGAGCATCGCGACCGCCGCCAACGCCGCGGCCCTGCTCACCGCCGCGGGCTTCACGGGCTTCGGCCTGAGCCCGAACCTGTGGGCCGTCTTAGTGATCGCGGTCGCCGCCGCTGTCGGGGTGCTGATCGCCATCGGGGGTAGCGGGCGCGTGGCTCCCGCCCTCTCGCTGGCGTGGGGCCTGGCCTGGATCGCGGTCGGTCGACTCACCGGCGGGCTGATCTCGACTCCCGCCGCCATCGCCGCGATTATCGCCGTCGTCATCGTGCTCGGCTCGGCGCTGGCGTTGCGGCTGACCCGAGGAAAGGCCCTCGCGGCATGAGTGCCCCGAACCCGAGGAAAGGCCCTCGCGTCATGAGCAACTCCCGCACTCGGTGGATCGGCCTCGTCTTCATCAGCATCTCCGTCGCGCTGATCATCGTCGATTCGACGATCGTCAATGTCGCGATCCCGTCGATCGTCAAGGAGCTCGACATCACGTCGACCCAGGTGCAGTGGGTGCAGGAGACCTACACACTCGTGTTCGCGTCACTGCTGCTGGTCTTCGGCACCCTCGCCGACCGGTTCGGACGCCGCCGGCTGCTACTCATCGGCGTCGTAATTTTCGCGCTCGCCTCTGTGGCCGCTGCCCTCGCCGGTGATGGAACCCTGTTGATCGCCTCGCGCACCGTGCAGGGAATCGGTGGTGCGATGATCCTGCCGGCCTCACTGTCGATCATCAATGCGACGTTCCGCGGTAAAGAGCGTGCCATCGCCTTCGCCGTCTGGGGCTCGACAATCGGCGGCATGGCCGCCGTCGGCCCGCTCCTCGGCGGCTGGCTAACCACCTACTTCTCGTGGCGCTGGGCCTTCGGCATCAACGTGCCGCTCGGCATCATCATCGTCATCGGGGTGCTGATTTTCGTGGTCGAATCGCGGGAACCAGGTGCCCCGAAGCGAGTGGATGTGGTGGGCGCGATCCTCTCTGTCGTGCTGTTCGCCTCGCTCGTCTTCGGCCTCATCGAGGGGCGCAGCTACGGCTGGTGGCTCAGCGACAAGCCGCCCGCATTCTGGACTCCCGCCATCTCGCCGATCCCCTTCGTCTTCGCGCTGGCGTTGATCGCCGGGGCCGCCTTCGTGCTCTGGGGCCTGCGCCGGCAGCGGGACGGCAAGACCACCATGCTTGCCTTCGGCCTGCTGAAGATCGCCTCATTCCGCAACGGCAACATCGCGGCGATGATCGTCTCGCTCGGCGAGTTCGGCATCATCCTCTCTCTGCCGCTCTGGCTGCAAAATGTGCTCGGCTACGACGCGTTGCAGACCGGCTTGGTGATCCTCGCGCTGGCGATCGGGGCCTTCGTGGCCAGCGGCTTCGCGGGCGCGTTCGGCAACCGGATCTCGCCGGTGCTGATCGTGCGGGTGGGCATCCTGACCGAGATTGCGGGGCTGATACTGGTGGCTCTCGCGATCAGCCCTAATGCGCAGTGGTGGCAGGTGGTTCCGGGTCTCTTCGTCTACGGGTTCGGCGTCGGGTGCGCCACCGCCCAGCTCACCGGGGTGGTGCTGAAAGACGTGCCGCTCGAGCAAAGCGGGCAAGGGTCGGGCACGCAAAGCACGGCCCGCCAGGTGGGCTCGGCGCTCGGCATCGCGATTCTCGGCACCATCCTGTTCACGTCGCTCGGCACCGGGTTGCAGGCGCGGCTCGACGCGCGCACCGAGATTCCGGCTGCGGTACGCGAGCAGATTGTCACGCTCGTGGTTGACTCGGCCGGCACGGTCATCCCGAAGCTCGATGCTCAGTCGGCGGATGCCGCGGCCGATGCCCGCGCCGCCTTCAGTGACGCGACCCGCTACTCCGCGTACGCGGCGGCCGGATTTCTCGTGCTCGGCTTCCTCGCTACCCTCAGCCTCGGCGGCTCCGGTCGGCGCGAGGAGCACCTCGAGGCCTGACCCGCCCCTTCATCATTCAGGACAGTGCGGGGCTGAAGTCATCTCGCGTGAGAAATGTGATCACGCGGGGCGACATCAGCCACTTCAGCAACACACTGTCCTGAATGATGAAAGCGCACGCTGGACGGGTCAGTGAGCCGGGGCCTTCTCGCCGCGAGGTGCCGGGGCCTCGGCGACCGGCGCGGTGCCCGACTCGCGCTGGTGCAGGTAGTAGGCCATCGCCTCGTCTTGGCGCTGCTTCTCGGCCCCCAGGGCGATCGGGGCACCGATGTGCTCCGGCGTGAGCTCGAAGGCGGCGACTAGCGACAGGGCGTGCATGCGCAGGCGCGGCAGCAGCCGGTCGTCGATGTAGCTCGTAATGCCGAGCGCCCGCTGCGCAGAAATCCGGCCATGGATGAGGTACCAGGCGGCATGTTTCTCGAGGAGCCCGAGCCCGAAAAGGTCGCGCAGCCAGGTCAGCACGATCTTGGTACCCTCGTCGTCAATCTTCTCGATGCCCTGAGTGAAGGCCTCCCACTGCAGCAGCTCGCCGTGCGCCCGAGCAGCCTCGATGAGGGCGTTCTGGTGGCTGTTGAAGAGCTGCGCCGCCTCGCGCTTGGGCAGCTTGCTCGCGCTACGCAGCTTGCCGGCGATCTCGGCGACCATGCTCTGCACCCGGTCGGTCAGCAGTTGGCGCTGCGAATCGGTGTCGCGAATGGAGCCGACCGATCGCGCCGTCGAACCGAAATCCACGACCGACTGCGCGAGCCGGCGCAATCCGGACCGGTTGATCGCGGCCTCGTTCACCTGCTCGGCGACGTACTGGGCCATCGCCCCGGCATCCGCGCTGGCGAACTTGCGGGAGTAGTCGGTCAGGAGACGCTTGGCGACCAGTTGCAACAGCACGTTGTTGTCGCCCTCAAACGTGACGTACACATCGAGATCCGCACGCAATTCGGTGAGTCGGTTCTCGACGAGGAAACCGCTTCCGCCACACGCCTCGCGCGCCTCCTGAAGGATGTCGAGGGCCGCCCAGGTGCTGAGCGGCTTAAGGGCGGCCGCGAGGGTCTCAAGATCTTGCCGGTCGGCATCCGAATCGGCCCCACTGAACACCCCGTCGAACTTTTCGAGGAAGACCTCGTGCGCGAAAGACATCGCATAGGTGGTCGCGAGGCGCGGCAGCAGACGGCGCTGGTGGCGCTGGTAGTCGAGGATGACCTCCTCCTCGGTGTCGCTGCCTGCCGTGAACTGGCGACGCTGCGCGCCGTAGGTGATCGCGATCGTCATGGCGAGTTTGCTCGCGACGGTGGCCGCACCGTCGAGGGAGACTCGACCCTGCACGAGCGTTCCGAGCATCGTGAAGAACCGTCGGCCTTGGCTGGCGATCGATGAGGTGTAGGTGCCGTCTTCGGCGACATCCCCGTAGCGGTTGAGCAGGTTCACGCGCGGTACGCGCACGCCGCTGAAGTGCAGCCGGCCGTTGTCGATGCCGTTCAGCCCGCCCTTGAGGCCGTCGTCTTCGCCCCCGACGCCCGGCAGAAAACCGTTCTCATCGCGGATGGGCACGTAAAACGCGTGCACCCCGTGGTTGACGCCCTGCGTGATGAGTTGCGCGAAGACCACGGCGGCGAGGCCGTGCACGGCGGCGTTGCCGAGGTAATCCTTCCACGCGGCGCGGAACGGGGTGTCGATGACGAACTCCTGGGATGCCGCGTCGTAGCTGGCCGTGGTGCCCACCGCCGCGACATCCGAGCCATGGCCGGTCTCGGTCATCGCGAACGCGCCGGGAACGTCGAGGCTCAGGATGCCGGGCAGGAACGTGCTGTGGTGGTACTCGGTGCCGAGGTGCAAAACCGCGGCCCCGAACAAGCCCCACTGCACGCCCGATTTGATCTGCAGCGAGGGGTCGGCAAGCACCAACTCCTCAAATCCGGCGATGTTGCCGCCGGCATCGTCGTTACCGCCCATCGACTTCGGGAAGGCGCGGTGCACCGCCTTCTCGTCGACAAGGATCTTGAGCTGACCCATGACCCGCTCGCGATGATCGGCCATCGCAAGGCCCGAGATGCGCTTGATGTCGGGGCGAGCAGCGAGGGCGCGCGCCTCACGTCGAACGCTTGCCCAGCGCCCCATCAGAAGGTCGCCGAGCTCTGCGACATCGACGGCGGGCACCACGGTCGGGGCGGGGCTACTGGCTGTGGCGGGAACTTCAATGCTGTGATCGGTGAGCTTGCTCATAGTTCCACGGTACGTCTGCCACAACAAAAGCCGCATTTCGTGGTAGAAGTTGAACTAAACCGGCCGGGCGGCGGGCTCGACCGCTTAGCGGGACCCGACAAGTGAGCGGGACCCGACAAGCGCATGGCCTCGGCACGAAAAACTGCGGTGGCCGACCAGCCGCAAAGCGCTCAGGCCGCCGCGACGACGGCGAGCAGCGCCTCCCCATATTGCTCGAGTTTCTTCTCGCCGACGCCGCTGATCGTGCCGAGCTCTGCCGTCGATGCGGGGCGGGTCACCGCGATGCCCCGCAGGGTCGCGTCGCCGAAGACGATGTAGGCGGGAACGCCCTGCTCGCGCGACACCTCGGCTCGCCACGAGCGCAGTGCCTCGAAGAGCGGCAGCGCGGCCTCTGGCAGCAACCCGGCCGAGCTCGCCTTCTTCGCGGCGATGGAGCGTTTCGCCGTCTCCCGGCGAAAGAGGGCCTTCCGTTCGCCGTTGAGCATGCTGGCGCTGGACGGGGTGATCACGAGGATGCCGTACTCGCC
The DNA here is from genome assembly GCA_025352485.1 of Salinibacterium sp. Lineage (GTDB taxonomy): Bacteria > Actinomycetota > Actinomycetes > Actinomycetales > Microbacteriaceae > Rhodoglobus. The sequence continues at coordinate 246 of JANXTJ010000204.1, read as the reverse complement.
CTCCACCGCGAGCAGACCTTGCGCGAGCAGCTGGCGCACCACCCCGCGCCACTCCTGATCGGACAGGTCGGCCCCGATGCCCCAGGTCGCGATCGCGTCGTGATTGTGTTGGGTGGTGCGCGGCGTGGTCTTGCCGAGCAGGATGTCGATGATGTGGCCGGCGCCGAACCGCTGACCGCGCTCGCGCTGCAGCCGCACGATGGTGGACAGCAACTTTTGGGCCGGCACCGTGCCATCCCAGGTCTC
>JANXTJ010000173.1 GCA_025352485.1 Salinibacterium sp. | reverse complement strand
CGATCAGCCCTGCAACGGCCGTGCGACCGGATGCCGCGAGCAGCCCGATCGGGAACCCCGCACGCACCCGCGTGCGCAACAACACCGCCTCAACGTTTCGCGTCGTCTCGGTCAGCGTCTCCCGCCCCGCCGCCGGGGAGTGTCCTGCGGCGATCCGGTCGGCATAGGCCGCTGGGTGCTTCACGTTCCACCAGCGCACCCCACCGACGTGGCTGTGCGCCCCGGGGCCGATGCCCCACCAGTCGTGACCGACCCAGTAACCGAGGTTGTGGTCTGATCGAAATTCGGGCGCCGTTGCCCAGTTCGACACCTCGTACCACTGAAACCCGGCGGCCAGAAGTTTTTGCTCAGCTAGCTCATACATGTCGGCCTGCAGGTCGTCGTCGGGCACGGCGACCTCCCCGCGACGAATTTGCGCGGCCAGCTTCGTGCCATCCTCGATGATCAACGCGTAGGCGGAGATGTGATCGGGGCGTTGAGCGAGAGCGTGGTCGAGGGATGTCTCCCAGTCGGTCAGCGACTCCCGCGGCGTTCCGTAGATGAGGTCGAGGCTCACCTGCAGGCCAGCCTCCCGCGCCCAGCCCACTACGAGCGGGATTCGCGCAGGATCGTGGGTGCGCTCGAGGGTCGCAAGCACGTGCGGCACCGCAGACTGCATCCCGAAGGAGACGCGCGTGAAGCCGGCCTCGCGCAGGGCGAGCAGGTAGGGCCGATCGACGGAGTCGGGATTGGCCTCGGTGGTGACCTCGGCCCCGGGTGCGAGGCCCCAAGTCTGGGTGACCGCCCGCAGCATCGCTGCCAGGTCGGTCACCGGCAATATGGTCGGAGTGCCGCCGCCGAAGAAAACGGTGCTCACCGGGCGAGCGGGCAGACCGGCATCCCGCAGAACGACCTCGGCGAGGGCAATCTCGGTGATGGCTTGGCCGGCGAAGTCGGTGCGTTTCGCGCCGCGCAGTTCGTCGCTCGTGTAGGTATTGAAGTCGCAGTAGCCACAGCGCACCCGGCAAAACGGAACGTGCAGGTAGACGCCGAAATTGCGGGCGGCCGCGTCAGCGGTGACCGAGGCGGGCAATTTTCCGTCGAGGGGCGCCGGATCGGCCAGCGGGAGGGCGCTGGGCATGCTCAGGCGGTGACGGCGCGACCGGTGCGGCTCATGGGACAATCCTCGCACTGGAAGAATGGTGTGGTGAGCACATACATCCTCTGGGACATCGACGGAACCCTGATTCGCAACACCGCGAAGGCAGGCACCCTCTACCTCGACTCGATCGAACAGGTGACAGGGGCGCGACCCACCGTGCGCGTCACGAGTCCGCACGGCATGACGGAGGGCCAGTTGCTGCTCGCGATCTTGGCGGCGAATGATCTGCCCGCGGACCTGCTGCCGGCCGTGCTGCTGCGTTTGGATGAGCTCTCGAAGGAGCAACACGAGGCGGGCTGGGTGCGGGAACGCTGCCCCGGCGTGCGTGAAGCGATCGCCGAGGTCAGCGCTAACGGTTGGATCAACGCCCTGTTGACCGGCAACGGAGTCAACCGCGCCCGCTACAAGTTGCTGGCCGCTGGCATCGACGTCGACCTTTTTGACTGGGAGCACTCCTTCTTCGGGGCGCACTCCCCCACCCGGCACCACCTGACCGCTGACGCCGGCGCCACCCTTGCCGGAAGCCGTGCATTCATCGTCGGGGACACCCCGAAAGATGGCGAAGCGGCAGACTCGGCCGGCATCCCCTTCATCGCCGTCGCGACGGGGGCCTACGGCGCCGACCAATTGCGGCCGACAAGCGCGCTGGTCGTGATCGACGACCTCATCAGCGGGCTCGATGATCTGCTGGTCGCCGTGAATCAGTCGATCGGAACCGCGAGCACCCTCAGGTAGCGACGGGTAAAGTACGCCTGTGCGAGGCGGAGCGCGGGATAGACGGCCCACCAAAACCTGCTCGACGGTCGCGAGAACGCTCGCACGGTGATCCGTACCGAATCGTCGGCGCGGTGCTCAACGACGAAGCTCTCCTCGCCGAAGAGGGGATGCCCCGGCAGTGTGCCGTAGGCGTACCCACGACGGTGCTCCTCGTTCACCAGATAGACGATGCGGACAGGCTCGTTCATTCCCCAGCCGAGTGACAGCACTGCCGTGTCACCCGGGCGCAGCAACTCATCGCTGGCACTCGTGAAAACCTGCCCATCTTACGAACCGGCGGTCGGTGCGACCTCGGCCCCGGCGGTCGGTGCGAGACTGGGCCCATGAGAATTGCAGTGACGGGCGGAAGCGGCAAGCTGGGCAAAGCCACCCTTATCGACCTACGCAGTGCCGGGCACGAGGTCATCAACTTCGACAGGGTGGCCGACCGCGAGGGCGTCTCGACCATCGTTGACTTCACCGACTACGGGCAGACCCTTGACGCGATCCTCGGGGTCAACGATCGGCACACCGGACTGGACGCGATCGTGCACCTTGCGGCGATCCCGGCCCCGGGAATCCTGCCGGATGCCGCGACTTTCCAGAACAACATGCTGTCGACCTTTCACGTCTTTCAGTCCGCCCGCCGTGCCGGTATCAGCCGGATTGTCTATGCCTCTAGCGAGACCGTGCTGGGGCTGCCCTTCGACGCCGCGCCGCCGTACCTTCCGGTTGACGAGGAATACGACACCCGTCCGGAGTCGGTTTACTCCCTCGTCAAGCACCTCGAAGAAGAGATGGCACGCAAGTTCGTGCGGTGGGAGCCGGAGCTATCGATCACCGCCCTACGTTTCTCTAACGTGATGGCGCCACAGGATTACGCCGCCTTCGCTGACTTTCAGGATGACGCGTCGCTGCGCAAATGGAACCTCTGGGGTTACATCGACGCCCGCGACGGCGCGCAAGCCATCCGGCGGGCGCTGGAGACCGCGAAGCCGGGCTTCGAGGCCTACATCGTCGCCGCCGCCGACACCGTCATGACGCGGCCGAACGACGAGCTCGTCGCCGAGCTGTTCCCCGAGGTGAACAGAACGACCGACCTTGGCGTCAACGACACCCTGCTGTCGATCGCGAAAGCACGTCGCGATCTGGGCTACGAACCTCAGCACAGCTGGCGCGACGCGCGCTAGCGGTTGAGGGCGCCGGTAGTTCAGGGCACCGCTTAGCGCTTGACCAGCCCCGCGAATTCGTCGGCGTCAAGCGCGAACAGGTCGCGCGCTCCCGCCGTTGCTGCCCCGAGCAGACCGCTGGTCGCGGGAAGCAACTGCTCCGCGTAGAAGCGGGCGAGCACGAGCTGGCCATGAGCCACCTCCGCGTCACCGAGGGAGGCGGCAGCCAGGGCCGACTTGGCCAGCAGCCAGCCGCCGAGCACCAGGCCCCACATTCGCAGATAGGGGCTCGAGCCAGCAAGCACCGCGTTCGGGTCGCCGACGCCGGTGCGCAGCATCCAGGTGGTCGCCTTCTCCAGCGCGTCGAACTGCACTTCCAGCTCCTCGCGGATCGAATCGAAGTCGCTGCCGGCCGCCGTCAGGTCGCCGAGGATCCCGCGCATCGTCGCCTGGAATTCGAGGAAGGATGCGCCGCCGCGCACGCCGAGCTTGCGGCCGACGAGGTCTGCCGCCTGGATACCGTTGGTGCCCTCGTAGATGGCGGCGATCCGAACATCCCGATAGTGCTGAGCGGCGCCGGTCTCCTCTATGTAGCCCATGCCGCCCTGGATTTGCAGGGCAATGGAGGTGAGCTCGGTGCCGAGGTCGGTACCGAAGGCCTTACAGATGGGGGTGAGCAGACCGACGATCTCGACGGCACGGGCGCGCGCCTGAGCGTCGGGCTCATTCGTGCTGCGGTCCATTTGCACGGCGTTGAACAGCATCAGGCGACGCAGGGCCGCGATGTAGGCCTTCTGGGTCATGAGCATGCGGCGCACGTCAGGAAACTCGATGATCGCCGAATCCGTGCCAGTCGCGCCGATCGCCACGCCCTGCCGGCGGGTGAGCGCGTGGTCGAGCGACTGCTGGTACGCCCGCTCGGAGATGGCGAGCCCTTGGGTTCCCACCGAGAGTCGCGCGACATTCATCATCACGAACATGATGCGCATGCCGAGGTTTTCCTCACCGATGAGGTAGCCTGTGGCGTCGTCGTATTCCATCACACAGGTGGGCGATCCGTGGATGCCCATCTTGTGTTCGATCGACAGCGCGCTGACCCCGTTGCGTTCGCCGAGCGAGCCGTCGTCGTTGACCAAGAATTTCGGCACGATGAAACAGGAGATGCCCTTGGTGCCGAGTGGCGCCCCCGGCGTGCGGGCGAGCACGAGATGCACGATCTGTTCGGCGAGCTCGTGGTCACCGAAGGTGATGTAGATCTTCTGGCCGGAAATACCAAAACTGCCGTCGTCGCGCGGCACGGCCTTGGTCTGCAGCGCCCCCACGTCAGAGCCGGCCTGCGGCTCAGTGAGGTTCATCGTGCCCATCCACTGCCCCGAGATCATCTTGGGGAGGTAGAGCTCCTTCTGCTCTTGATTGCCGTAGTGCAGAAGCGCGTCAATCGCGCCCTGGGTGAGCAGCGGGCCGAGCGAGAACGCCATGTTGGAGGCCTGCATCATCTCTTGGATGGCAAGACCGACCGAGTGAGGAAACCCGCCACCGCCAAACTCCTCGGGGAAGGGGATCGAACCCCAGCCCGTCTCGACATATTTCTTGTAGGCCGCTGTGAACGCCGCCGGTAGCGTGACCGTGCCGTCGGGCAGCCGCTTGGCCCCCTCGGTGTCGCCCACCCGGTTCGTCGGCGCCACGACCTCTGCCATGAAGCTGCCGCACTCCTTCAGGAGCTCGACGACCGTCTCGAGATCGGCGTGCTCGAAGCCAGGCATCGCCGCGACGTCCGGATAACCCGCAACGTGTTCAAGGATGAAGGCCATGTCGGAAACGGGGGGGCGATAGTCACTCATTTCGGCAGAATATCCTCCCCACAACGAAATCGTCAGAGTGTTGTGTGAACCCACTAACGAGTAGACGGGTTGCCTCCCGCAACTTGTGTTTTCGCGCGGTCGAGGGTCTCGTGAGTTGCGGGGGGCGCGAGCTACGCGCGGTCGTGGCAGTTGCAAGTTGCGAGTTGCGAGTTGCGAGTTGCGAGTTGCGCACGCTCCCACGGCTCGGCAGGGTGCGCAACTCACAAGTCGGCGGACGGGCTCGCGCGGGACAGGACAGGACAGCGCGGGACAGGTACGAGGGCAGGGGGCGGGGAAAGGGCGGGACGGGGCCAGACAGGGTACGGACAGGACGACACGGATGACACGCACGGCCGGGCTGCGCGGGCACGGCCGGGCTCGTCTGACCAGGGGGACGGGACGGACCAGTTCCCTAGCGCGTCAGGGTGATTGTGCCCCTATTTCTTGTCTTTCTTCTCGACGTCGCCCGTCAGCGCCGCAACGAAGGCCTCCTGGGGAACCTCAACGCGACCCACCATCTTCATGCGCTTCTTGCCCTCTTTCTGCTTCTCGAGGAGCTTGCGCTTGCGGGTGATGTCACCGCCGTAGCACTTGGCGAGCACGTCTTTACGGATCGCCGAGATCGACTCGCGCGCGATGATCCTGGCCCCGATCGCCGCCTGAATGGGCACCTCAAACTGCTGACGCGGAATGAGTTTCTTCAGGCGCTCGGTCATCAGCACGCCGTAGGCATAGGCCTTGTCGCGGTGCACGATCGCACTGAAGGCGTCAACCGCCTCGCCCTGCAGCAGAATGTCGACCTTTACGAGGTCGGCCTCTTGGTCGCCGCTGGGCTCGTAATCGAGCGAGGCATAGCCGGCCGTCTTGCTCTTGAGTTGATCGAAGAAGTCGAAGACGATCTCGCCGAGCGGCATCGTGTACTTGATTTCCACCCGGTCTTCACCGAGGTAGTCCATGCCGATGAGCGAGCCGCGCCGCGACTGGCACAGCTCCATGATGATGCCGACATAGTCTTTTGGCGCCAAAATTGCCGCCCGCACCATCGGCTCCGTGACGTGGGCAATCTTGGTGCCGGAAGGAAACTCGCTCGGGTTGGTGACGGTGTAGCGCTTCTTGTCTTCCGTGGTCACCTCATAGGTCACCGAGGGCGCGGTCGAGATGAGGTCGAGGCCGAATTCACGCTCTAGCCGTTCGGTCACGATCTCGAGGAGCAGAAGCCCCAAGAACCCACAGCGGAAACCGAAACCGAGGGCCACCGAGGTCTCCGGCTCATAGTTGAGCGAGGCATCC
>JANXTJ010000168.1 GCA_025352485.1 Salinibacterium sp. | reverse complement strand
GACCGGGTCGGCGAACGAGATGTGCTGGGCAATGCCCCGCGCAGTCTCGACGTCGTCACCGGTGTACGCCACGACGACGCCGACCTGCGGTGGCAGATCTTTGTTGGTGCGGTGCAGGTAGACGGCAAATTTGTCGCCGGGAATACGGATGACGCGGCGCAGCTCGATCTTCTCGCCCAGGATTGCGGCCTGGTCGTCGATCAGCGCGCCGACGGTCGTGCCGCTCACCGCGGCGGCGAGGGCGGCATCCACGGTCTCTGCGCCCGAGTCAGCGAGAGCCTGCAGCACGGAATTACCGAGAGCGACGAACTTCTCGCTCTTGGCGACGAAGTCGGTCTCGCAGGCGAGTTCGATCATCGTCGTGGCGGTCGCGCTCTCGACGGCGGCGATGAGGCCCTCGCTCGTGGAGCGATCTGCGCGCTTCGCGTTGCCCTTCGCACCCTTGAGGCGAAGGATTTCCACGGCCTTCTCGAAGTCGCCCTCGGCCTCGACCAGTGCGTTCTTGGTGTCGACCATCCCGGTGCCGAGGCGTTCGCGCAGGGCCTTGATGTCAGCGAGACTCACGTCTGCCATTGCAGTTCCTAACTCTTTGTGGCGAAAACCCCGTGGGGTTTCGGAAAATTACTTGGCGGCTTCCGGCGTCGCCGAGGCGGCCGGCTTCTTCTCGGACTCGGTTGCTTCGGCCGTCAGGGCCGCCTCGGCGACCTCGTCGGAAACGACGTGGTGCTCGACGACGACGGTCGCGTCTGCGGCGGCCTCGTGGTCGGCGACCACGGCATCTGCATCGTTTTCCGCGGTGGGTGCCTCTGCGGCAACAACCTCGGCGACGGCAGCGGCGGTGTCGGCGCTAGCACCAACGACCTCGCCATCGACGGCCTCAATCTTCTCGGCAGCAGTCTGCGGGGTCTCTGATGCCGCGAGCAGCTCAGCTTCCCACGCCGCCAGCGGCTCGATCTCGACGCCATCTTCGGGCTTCTGGTGGCGCTGGATGAGGCCCTCGGCAGCGGCATCCGCGATGATTCGCGTCAGCAGACCGACAGAGCGAATGGCGTCGTCGTTGCCCGGGATCGGGTACTGCACGTCGTCGGGGTCGCAGTTGGTGTCAAGGATCGCGATGACCGGGATGCCCAGCTTGTGGGCCTCGTCGATCGCGAGGTGCTCTTTCTTGGTGTCGACAACCCAGACCGCTGACGGGGTCTTCGTGAGGTTGCGGATACCGCCGAGGCTCTTCTGCAGTTTGATCAGCTCGCGCCGCTGAATGAGGAGCTCTTTCTTCGTGTAGCCGCGAGTGGTGTCGTCGAAGTCGACCTCCTCGAGCTCCTTCATGCGGGCAAGACGCTTGGAGACGGTCTGGAAGTTGGTGAGAAGCCCACCGAGCCAGCGCTGGTTGACGTAGGGCTGGCCAACGCGCAAAGCCTGTTCCGCGATCGCACCCTGAGCCTGCTTCTTGGTACCCACGAAGAGGATGGTGCCGCCGTGCGCGACGGTCTCTTTGACGTAGTCGTAGGTCGCGTCGATGTGCTTCAGCGACTGCTGCAGGTCGATGATGTGGCTGCCCGAGCGCTCGGTCAGGATGAAGCGCTTCATCTTCGGGTTCCAGCGGCGGGTCTGGTGACCGAAATGGACACCGCTGTCGAGAAGCTGGCGGATGGTAACAACGGCCATAGCCGTCTCCTTAACTGCGCCGGGGCGTATGTTGTAACGCACATCGATGCTTATTCTCAGTTATTTTCACGACCGGTCGGCGCGAAACCTGGTGCCCAGCGCACATCTCCGCACCGTTGTTTTTACTCACACAACCAGTGACCGATGGAGGTGGCGACCCTGCGTTCGCCGAGGGAGGTGCGCTGACGCACTGCCCTCGTGAACCCATGATTGGGCACGCGTAGTCATCCAAATTGCTTCGGACGCTTCCCCAAGGATAGCACCGCTCCCTTACCGACGCCTCCCGCCAGCAGTTCCCACCGGTTTGGTGTCGTCTCTGCGCAATTGTCCCTCTCGGGCCAGTGTTGCGGGATGCTTCGGCTCATCCTCATCCCGGTGCTCGCGGCCGCCCTGCTGATGCTCGCGCCGCCAGCTGACGCGGCCGCTGAGGCTCCCGCTGGGGCTGGGGCTGACGCGGCCGCTGAGGCCACCTGGCGGGGGCGCACCGCGCCGGACAGCACGGCGGCGGGCCACTGGTCGTGGCCGGTGGCTGCTCCGCATCCGGTCGTGCGGCCCTTCGTCGCTCCACCGACGCCGTACTCGGCGGGGCACCGCGGCATCGACATCGGAGCGTCCGGCCCCGAGGTGTTTGCGCCCGCCGCAGGAGTCGTCGCCTTTGCCGGGACTGTCGTGGATCGCCCAGTGCTCTCCATCCGGCATGTGGGCGGCGCTATATCCAGTTTCGAGCCGGTCGAAACCACGCTGGTCGTCGGTGAGGCGGTCGAGAGCGGCCAACGGGTTGGCACTCTGTTGCCCGGACACTGCGCCCGTGCCTGTCTGCACTTCGGGGTGCGCCTGAACGGCCAATACATCTCGCCGCTGGCATTTCTCGGCGGTATCGCGCGATCGATCCTGCTGCCGACGCGAACCGACGTGACGGGCCGGCAACCACTCATTCCTATTTCGATGATCGAATAGTCCACCATTCAAACGGTGGCGGTATCCTGAGACATGGATACGGATCCGCTTGCATTTAGCGACAACTTCCAGAGCAGCCTGCGCACGCCGTCATTGTTGATGACTGAGATCATCAGCGTGAGCAAGCAGTACCAGTCTCAGCTCGCCCGTAATCTCGGGATCAATTCGACCGACTTGGCCGTCCTCGAGCAGGTCATGATGACGGGCCCACAGAGTCCGAGCGCGCTCGCTCGGAGGCTGGGGCTCAGTGCTGCGGCGATGACCACGGTGGTGGATCGGCTCGTGGCATCCGAAAACGTCGTCAGGGCGCCGCATCCCACCGACCGCAGGGGCGTTATCGTCAGCCCGACCCCTGCCGCGGTGCAGCGCGGTCTCGACGACGTCATGCCGGTGATGATCTCGATCGACGGCGCTCTCAATGATTTTGACGAAGCCCAGCAGGAAATCATCGCGCGCTACCTTCGCCGGGTCGCCGACCTACACCGCGAGCATCTGCGCGACTAAGGCCTTGTCGTCCGGATCTACGCCCACTCAGGCGCTTCCGCCCCCGCGCGAATGACGCCGGATCCGGGTCCACTCAGGCGCGCGGATGCGCCATCCGGTAACTGTCCCTCAGTCGCTCGGTCGATACGTGCGTGTAGAGCTGGGTCGTGCCGAGGCTGGCGTGACCCAGTAGCTCCTGCACGGCTCGCAGGTCGGCCCCGCCGTCGAGTAGATGGGTCGCCGCCGTGTGCCGAAAGGTGTGCGGTCCTGCCGGGCCAGAGCCAGGGACCATCGCCAACAGCTTCGACACCAGCTCGTACACGGTGCGGCTCGACAGCCGCGCGCCACGGGCGCCCACGAAGAACGGGCCCGGTTCGGCGGTCAGCGCGGGGCGCCCGCGCTCGAGGTAGTTCACCAGGGCATCCCGCGCCGGGATGCCGAAGGGCACCACCCGCTCTTTCGATCCCTTCCCCAATACCCGCACCGTCAGCCGCCCGAGATCGACGTCGGCGACCCCGAGCCCGGTGAGCTCACTCACCCGCAACGCGGACGCGTAGAGCAGCTCGATGATCGCGCAATCGCGCAGGGCGACGGGATCCCCCGGCTCGGCGCGAGAGGCGACCGACGCAAGAATGGTGGCCATGCTGTCGCGGCTGAGAACGCGGGGAAGGTGGTGCTCGGTCTTGGGGGCCTTGAGGCGGGAGGCGGCATCCGTCGAGGTGATGTGCGTTCGGGTCAGCCACGCGGTCATGCTGCGCACCGCCGCCGCTCGACGGGCCAGGGTCGATTTGGCTAGGCCATCCTGCGACGAGCGCCATAGCCAGTCGCGCAGTAGGTCGAGGTCGAGGTCGACCACCGCAACCGCTCCCCGTGCCCCGGCAAAATCGATGAGTTGGCCGAGATCAGACCGGTAGGACCGCACGGTGTGCGCGCTGAAGCCGCGCTCCGCGGTGAGGTATTCGACAAAAGCCTCGACGGTGCGCGCCAGCTCGGCCGTGGCATCCATCTGCTCATGCTGCCGCACGCCGCCGCCGGCCGCGGGAGGTTGCGCGCGTTTCGAGTCGACTATGCGTCGCCCGAACTTGAGACCTCCACGGAATTGAATGTCGAACTCTTCGCCGAGAACGTCTCCAAGCGTTGCTCCGGCGTCATGGCTTCAATTTGAGCCCAACCCTCGGCCGAGAACCCGGAAACCTCCGTGGTGTCACCAATCGGGATGACCGAATGAACGACCTGGTCGTCGTAGACGTGCACCACATTCACCGACTGGCCGAAATCGACCCCGGAGAGCAGGCGATCCTTCGCACTCAAATCAAGCGTGTAGCAGGTGGCCGACGCCACCGAAACCGGAATGCCGGCGAAAGTACTGTGCGTCGAATAGTGCAGGTGGCCGGCCAGGATCGCCCGCACATCGGTGCCCCTGATGACGTCGGCGAGCCGCGATTGCTGCTGGAGCTCCAGCATCCCCATGGCTTCGAGTAACGGGGTAGGAATCGGCGGGTGATGAACGGCCAAGAGCGTGCCGTGCGGGGCCGGGCTAGACAGAACATTAGCCAGCCAGTCCAACTGATCCTCGGTCACCGCCCCGTGGTGATAGCCGGGAACGGTGGTGTCGAAGGAGATGATCCGCAGGCCGTCGATGTCGTAGACGCGATCCTGCGGGGCATCCGACTCCTCATCGAACAGCAGGCGGGAGTACTCGGGGCGCTCGTCGTGGTTGCCCATCACCCAGATGATCTGGGCGTTCATGCGCCGAGCAGCGGGCTCAACGATCTCGCGCAGCCGCAGGTACGCATCCGGTTCGCCGAGATCGGCGAGGTCCCCGGTGAAGACAATCGCCTGCGGTTGGGCAATGGAACGCTCCAGCTGCGCCAGCGCCTGCCCGAGGTGCTCGATGGTGTTGACCTTGCCGTACAGCGGCCGCCCCCCACCCAACAGGTGGGTGTCGCTGATGTGCGCAATGACGTGGGATGCGGCCGGATACTGCCCGAGTTGAATCACCGTTCCACCCTAGGCCGGAGCCGCGTGACACGGTACTAGACAGGCGCGGTCGGCACAGCTCGGCCGACACCGGCGCGGTCGGCACTGCGCAAGCTCTACCGACCCGAGTTAGCGGGCCGGCTTGAGCCAGCCGCGCTCCGACTCGCGCACGAGGTCGTCGAGCAGGAGTCGGGCAAGCACGGCCCGGCTGTCGGCGACAGAGAGGCCGGCGCGGGCCGCGACATCCGTCGACGATCGCGCAGACCTGCTGCTCAGGGCATCGAGCACCCGCACCGCGTGGGCGTCGCCGCCCCCCGTCGGCTCCTCGGGTTTCGCGGCGGTCGGCAGTGGGGCAAGCTCGGCCATTTCGTCGGCATTGGTCACACACACTGCGTTGAATTCACGGATCAGCCGATGGCAGCCCGCCGACGCCGCGCTCGTCACGGGGCCCGGCACCGCACCCAGGGGCCGCCCGAGCTGGGATGCGTGGCCGGCGGTGTTCAACGACCCCGACCGCCAACCCGCCTCGAGCACGACCGTCGCCAAGCTCGCAGCCGCAATCAACCTGTTGCGCTGCAGGAATCGCCAACGGGTGGGCGGGCTGCCGCAGGGCAGCTCCGAGATCACCACGCCGGATTCGACGATGCGGGTGAGCAACGCATCGTGGCCGCTCGGATAAAACCGGTCGACGCCGCCCGCGAGGAACGCAATCGTTGAGCCGTGGCTCGCAAGCGCCGCCCGGTGCGCCATTCCGTCGATGCCGTAGGCGGCACCGGAAACGATGGAGTAGCCCCGATCAACAAGGCCGGCCGACGCCTCCATCGTGACGTGCTCGCCGTAGCCCGTCGCGGCCCGTGCTCCCACCAGAGCAATCGAGCGGCGCAGGGAGTCGAAGGCTTCTGCCGAGCCACGAGTCCAGAGCGCGATCGGGGCGTAGGCCTCCAACTCGCCGAAGCCCGCTGGCCAGCCCTCGTCTGAGGGGATGCGCAGTCTGGCCCCAAAACGCGCGGCCTGCCGCAGCGCGACGATGGCATTCCCCGAACTCAACCGGGGCTGCCAGCGATCGATGCCCTGTTGGAGTTCCGCCGCCGCCAGTGACCCGCTAGCCCCGTTCGCCCCCTTCGCTGACAGCTCGGCGAGGAATTCTGCGGCGCTCAACCGCTCCACCACCGCTGTCAACGACGCCGATGCCCCGAGCGTCGCGACCACAAATCCGGCAATCCGATCACCGGGTTCCGCGATCCCGGTCCAGGTCGCGCGCGCAAATCGCTCCTCGACACCGGCACGGTCAAGTTCGCCTCCCGATCGGGCGAGCTCGTCGCCGGATCGGGCGAGCTCGTCGCCGGATCGGTCAGTTCCGTCTCCAGCGACGGCCCGTACCAGGGGCGCTACCTCAGTCTCTTTCAACCCAAACATGCTCAACTCGAGATCGCCCTCCTCAGATACAGCGCTTGGCCGATATGGCCTTCGCCCGGTGTGTTTGCACCATCAAGATCGGCGATGGTCCACGCCAGCCGCAGCACGCGATCGTAGCCACGCATCGTGATGCCGCCACGTTCGAGGGCGCGATCGATGGATGCCGTGACGGCCGGCTTCAGGCGCGCCTGTGAACCCCGCAACCAGGCCCCCGGCACCTGTGAGTTCAGCGCCCACGGGGTGTCGGCGAGTCTGGTGGATGCCGCGGCACGGGCAACGATGACGCGCTTTCTGGCAACCGCCGTCGTCAGACGTAGCGACTGCTCGGCGACCCTGACCTGCGCCGACGTGATGCGCTGCACCCGAAACTGAATGTCGATGCGATCTAGCAGCGGGCCGGAAAGTCTGCCGAGATAGCGCCGCCTGGCCATCGGCGGGCAGGTACAGCTCGAGTCTCTGCCGCCGTATTGACCGCAGGGGCAGGGGTTGGCCGCCATGATGAGCTGGAAGCTGCCCGGGAAATAGGCCACAGCATTGGCGCGATGAATGGCGATGATGCCAGATTCGAGTGGCTGGCGCAGGGCGTCAAGAACGTTGGAGGCAAACTCCGGCGCCTCATCGAGGAAGAGCACCCCGTGGGCGGCCCTGGCCGCAGCGCCCGGGCGGATCATCGCGCTGCCGCCGCCGACGAGGGCGGCCGCCGATGCCGTGTGGTGCGGATTCTCGAACGGCGGACGCACCGACAGTGCACCCCCCACCGGCAGCCCCGACAGCGAGCGGATCGAACTCACCTCGAGGGCGGAATCCGCGTCAAGGTCGGGCAACAGTCCGGGGAGCCGGGCGGCGAGCATGGTCTTACCCGCGCCGGGAGGGCCGAGAAAGAAGACGTGGTGCCCCCCTGCGGCCGCAACGATGAGCGCCTCGATGGCATCGGCGTTGCCAATGACATCTGCAAGCTCCAGCGGTTCATCGTCTGTCGCGGCAGGCGCAGGCCGGATGAGCGGCTCAACCGGCACCGGATCGAAGCGACCGCCGTGCCAGATAGCGGCATCACGCAGGGATGCCACGGCAACGACCCTAACGCCGGGCACGAGGGCAGCTTCCTCGGCATTGCCGACCGGCACCATCACCACAGCGAAGCCAGCGGTGCGGGCGGCGAGCACGGCGGGCAAAATTCCGTTGAGGGGGCGCACCCGCCCGTCGAGGCCTAGTTCACCGAGGTGCAGCACCCGCTCGATGGATTCGGCCGATACCGTACCCGCGGCGGCGAGCGCCGACAATGCGATCGCGAGGTCGAAGCCCGATCCGTGTTTGGGTAAGGCCGCCGGTGAAAGGTTGACGGTGATCTTGCGGTTGGGCAGCCCGCAGCCCGAGTTTGTGGCCGCCGAACGCACCCGGTCTTTGGCCTCGCCCAGGGCCGTGTCGGGCAGCCCAATCAAGACAAACGCCGGCAGGTTACTCGAGATGTCTGCCTCGATCTCGACAACAGCGCCCTGGAGCCCCAGCAGCGAAATGGCGTAGGTGCGCCCGATCGGCATCAGAGGGCGCCCATCTCAGAAGACCCTCGCCAGATGTTCGACCCGGGGCTCGCCCACCGAGGGCGCGATAACGGCGATCGCGTCGATGCGGATGCGGTCGTGGTTTCCCGGATGCGCGTCACACCATGCCGCCGCGAGCCGGCGCAACCGCGCGAGCTTGATGACGGTGATCGCCTCCAGGGGATGCCCGAACGCCACGCTCGATCTGGTCTTGACCTCGACGAAGACGAGTTCGTCGCCGTCACGTGCAACGAGGTCGATCTCCCCCTGCGGGCAGCGCCAGTTCTTGTCGACGATCGAGAGCCCCACCGCGAGAAGGTGCCGTTCGGCGATCGCTTCGCCGCGTCGCCCCAGTACATCTTTTGCCGCCATGGGGCCAAGCGTGTCGTGCTGTGGGGCGCACGAGCCACGGCACCCACCGATCGGGTGGCCACCCCGCCGCAACCGCCCTGTGGAGGAGCGGCTACCTCGTGAACAGGC
>JANXTJ010000152.1 GCA_025352485.1 Salinibacterium sp. | reverse complement strand
GATCTCCCCATTCCAGATTCGCTTTCCATGCCAGGCCTGCCCATTTCCCTGCCACTGGGCACGGTGAAAGACAAACTGATTGCCGCTGCGGCCGGTCATCGTTTTCCTGGCGACTCGGACGACTGGTGATCGAACGTGGCTCGGTCTGCTGGGCTGACTTCGGCTCGGTCGATGGAAGCAGACCGGCGAAGCGTCGCCCGGTTCTCGTTATTCAGGCGAACTCGCTGAACGAAAGCCGGATCGCAACGATAATCGTTGCCGTCATCACGTCGAACACATCCGCTGCTGCCATGCCGGGGAACGTTTTTCTGCCGTCAGCAGCGACCGGCCTGACTCGTGATTCCGTCGTGAACGTCACGGCACTGGTGACGCTCAACAAAGCTGAGGTCGATCCCGCAGTGGGCCTCTTGCCGACCGGACTACAAGATGAAGTAAATCGCGGGCTACGTCGGGTTTTCGACATTTAGCTGAGCGTTGCCACCATCAGGTTGAGAGTGTTCGACTTCCGCGCATTGATTTCAGAGGCTCGCAGAGCGCAGATGCGGTGTTGACCCTTTGAGGCCAGATAACACGAAGCCGCTAGGCTGGTAATGCGAAGGGGAGTATCCCGCCTCGCTGTTCCCGTCAGTACGAGCCCCAGCGTTGCGGCTCCGGGGCAGCGGCATCCAGCACGACAACGGATGCGGGAGAGACTTTCGGGTCTCAGTCTGCCCGAAATTCGAATGGAATCCCATGGAAGCCGTCATCCCCGCCTGGTTCGAGATCACCTCGTTGGTCGTGCTCATACTGATCCTTGTTGCCGACCTCGTTCTGGCGTATAGCCGACCGCACATTCCGAGCACCCGGGAGTCTGCGCTGTGGGTGGGGCTGTACGTCGGCCTTGCCCTCGTCTTCGCCCTCCTGCTTTATCTGCTCGGCGACACCCAGCATGCCCTCGAATTCATCGCGGGCTGGGTCACCGAATACAGCCTGTCGATCGACAACCTCTTCGTCTTCGTCATCATCATGACCAAGTTCGCGGTGCCCCGAAAGTACCAGCAAGAAGTGCTCATGGTCGGCATCATCATCGCCCTCGTGCTGCGCGGAATTTTCATCCTGCTCGGCGCCCAACTGATCGAGAACTTCTCTTGGGTGTTCTACATTTTCGGCGCCTTCCTGGTCTACACGGCGATTCGTCAGGCTGTCGAAAATCACCAGGACATGGCGGAGACCGAGAGCGGCGTCATCCGCTTTCTGCGCAAACGCATCTCGATCTCTAACGAGTTGGACGGCGGCAAATTGCGCACCGTGGTGGATGGCAAGAAGATGTTCACGCCGATCCTGGTGGTCTTCATCGCCATCGGCGCCACCGATCTGGTTTTTGCCCTCGACTCGATCCCGGCGATCTTCGGCATCACGACCAACCCGTTCATCGTCTTCACCGCCAACATCTTTGCCCTGATGGGGCTGCGGCAGCTCTACTTCCTGCTCGGCGACTTGATCGACAAGCTGGTCTACCTGCACTACGGAATTGCGTTCATCCTTGCCTTCATCGGGGTGAAGCTCGTATTGCACGCCCTGCACGTTAACGAACTGCCGTTCATCAATGGTGGGCAGGCGGTTGAGTGGGCCCCCGAAATCTCTACCTGGACGTCGCTTGCCGTGATTCTCGGCGCCATGGTCGTGGCCACGGGGGCGAGCCTCATCAAGATTTGGGTCGATTCGCGCAGGGCCGGCGCCGAGAGCGCGCAGGCCCCGGAGGTCGAGCAGTAACCTCGGCCCGAGCGTGCGGCGGGATCGCGGTATCGTTGCATCGACAGGGAAGAGGGCGCGCGTGGTACTGGAGACCGCCACCGTGCGCATCGGCCTTGTCGAAGACCACGAGGTGGTCGGAGTCGGGCTGGGCGAAGTAATCCGACGTCAGCCGGGCTGGGATCTGGTGAGCGTCGTGAAATCGGTCGCCGAGCTGGACCTCGACGCCGGTCTGCAACTCGTTTTGCTCGACCTGCGTCTGGATGACGGCAGCTCGCCGGGAGACAACGTCACCCGCCTGCATTCCGCCGGCATCCCCGTGCTCGCCTACACCGCGGGGGAGGATCCTGTGCTCTTACGCGCGGCCGCGAAGGCCGGCATCCTCGGGATCGTGCGCAAGTCTGACGACGTCGAGGTGCTCATCGAGGCGATCCGCCGCGCGATCCTCGGTGTTGCCGTCGCGACGACAGACTGGGCAGCGGCTATCGACGGCGACTCCGCGATCGCGGATGCCCGGCTCAGCCCGCGCGAGCGGCAGGTGCTGGCGCTCTACGCCTCCGGGGAGACCGCGGTGGGGGTGGCCGAAATTATGGGGCTCTCTCGTGACACGATCTCGAATTATGTCGGGCGTATCCGCACCAAATACGCTCTCGCCGGCCGCCCCGCCACCACCAAAGTCGACCTCCATGTGCGCGCCAGGGAGGATGGCCTCCTGCTCCCCAGAGGGGAAGAGTGATCGCGGCCACCGCAGCCGAACGCCATCTGCGCATTCTCGCGGTTGCCACCGGTTTTGGCACGGTGATTTTCACCCTGCAATCACTCAGCACGATCATCGAGCAGGCGCCCGCCCTGAATCCGGTGGTCTACCTGCCGTTGACTATTTTGTTCTGTGGGCTGCCGATCTCGCTCACGCCGCTGGGGCGCTGGGGGAGTGTGCGCGCGATCACCCGCGTGGCACGGCTGCATACGATCGTGGCGGGCCTGCTGCTAGCGCTCTGGGTACCCGCCATGGTCGCCCAATGTCTGCCCGGCAACCGCGGGCCGTGGCTGCTGGGCATGATCGCCTCCGCGGTGGCGACCGCCGTCATCGCCTGGCCGATGCCGGTGGTGTGGATCTTTGTCGTGGCAATCTCCGTGGGGTCGGGGATCGTTCGCCACCTCTCGCTCGAATCCGGTGACATCGTCCTGTCGATACAAGACACGGTGTCTGTGCTCAGTTTTTGCCTATTCATCGCCGCGCTGCTGCTGCTGACGCTACGTGCAGGGCGCGAACAGGATGCCACCCTCGCGGTGACCCTCGCCGAGGCGCGCGGTGCGGCCGAGGTCGAATCTCGGGCTCGGCAGCGCGCACGGTTCGGATCTTTCGTGCATGACGACGTCATCACCACCCTGCTGGCAGCGTCCCGGGCCACCACCGCGAGCCCCGCTATCGACGAGAGCGCGAAGCGAGCCCTGGTCGGGCTTGACCAGTTCGTGGTCGCCGGCTCGCGAAAGGGGCGCCTGAACGGTCACGACTTCGAGATCGAGATCCGCTCTGCCGCCAGCGAAATCACCGACGGCGTGCGATTTAGCGGATCGTTGGATGCTTTCACCGGAGTTGTGCCTGCACCAGTGGCGGTCGCGATGACCGGCGCGCTCGCTGAGGCGATGCGCAACAGCCTGCGCCACGCGGGCACCGGGGCTGGCACGGTCGCCTGCCGGGTGGCGATCACCGCGACCGAGCACACGATCGTCATCGAGGCCAGCGACGGCGGTCGCGGATTTGACCCGCAGCGCATCGCCCCGGAGCGGCTGGGCATCCGAACCAGCATCGTCGGGCGGATGGCAGCCGTGGCCGGCTGCGATGGTCGGGTCGACAGTGCCCCCGGCCGCGGCACCCGAGTGCTGCTGAGCTGGGATGCGGGGGCGGCGCAATGAGAACAGACGCGAGCTCGCTGCTGCGCCTCGGCCGGCCGCCGGCGCGACTGATGGTCGCGATCATCATCGCCTCAACGGTGGTCTTCGCCGTGCCCGACCTGGGGATCGTCACGAGCGTCTGGCCCGTGATCGTGGGTCTGGTGTTGTTCGCCGTGGGTGCGCTCATCATGGCGCACCCGCATCCAGACCCGTTCCCACTGCACCTGTCCCGGCTGGTGCTTGCCCTGTCTGTGGCCCTCACCGTGCTGATCGACGTAAATCTCCCCGATTCCGGGTGGATCGGCTACGCCGGTTGGAACTTCGGCGCCGCCAACTGGCTGTTCTTTTTTTTGACATTCCGCGGGCGAGTAGCACTGGGCTGGTTGGGGTTCGTCATGATGGCGGCGATCACCATCGTCTGGGCCATCTGGGTCGGCCGGGGCTATCTCGACGGGGTCGACCTCGTGGCGCGGCACGCGGGCACGCTCTTGATGGGCACGCTGTTCGGAATCATGTTCCGGCGGGCGGCCGCACGAATCACCGCGCTGCAGCGGGAGCAGATCGTCCAGGCGGCGAGCGAAGTCGCCGCACTCACCGAGATTCGGGAGCGCGAGGTGCAGGGCGCTCAGCTCAACCTGGAAGCCCGCGAGGTGCTGGAGCGCATCGCCGCCGGCGACTACCGCAGGGCCGACGATCAGCGCGCCTTCGAGCTGCTCGAGGCGTCGCTGCGCGACACCCTGCGCGGTGCCGGTCTCACCTCGCCGCAACTGACGGCGGCGGCCAGGGAGGCACGCCTCAGGGGAGCCAGCGTCATCCTGCTCGACGATCGCAACGAAACTCTCGACGCGACTCAGGCCGCGGTGGTGCAATCCGCGGCGCTCGCCGAGCTGGCCACGCTAAACACGGGCAGCATCACCGTGCGGCTGCTGCCCCCAGGGCGTGAACTGGTGGCCACCATCGTGCGCAACGACGGGCAACGCCGCCGCATCGACATTCCGGCGACGGCTGACCCCAGCACGCCGGTGATAACCTCGCCCAGTACCGTCAGAAGCGACCCGGCCGGGCCCGTCGATCGAAGAAGGACAGCACCATGACCACCCCACGCACGCTCGCTGAGAAAGTCTGGGCGGCCCACCTCGTGGCCAAGGGTGAAGACGGCAAACCCGATCTCATCTACATCGATCTGCACCTCGTGCACGAGGTCACCAGCCCGCAGGCCTTCGACGGGCTTCGTAAAGAGGGCAGGCCCGTTCGACGCCCCGATCTGACCATTGCCACCGAGGACCACAACACCCCGACGCTGGCGATCGACAAACCCATTGCCGACCTCACCAGCCGGTTGCAGATCCAGACGCTGCGTGACAATGCCGCGGAGTTTGGCATCCGGTTGCATTCGCTCGGTGACATCGAGCAGGGCATCGTGCACGTTGTTGGCCCCCAGCTGGGCCTCACCCAACCGGGCATCACCGTCGTCTGCGGCGATTCGCACACCAGCACGCACGGGGCGTTCGGGGCCATGGCGTTGGGCATCGGCACGAGCGAGGTCGAGCACGTGCTCGCCACCCAGACCCTGCCGCTCGCCCCCTTCAAGACCATGGCGGTCACGGTCGAGGGCGAGCTACGTCCCGGGGTGACCGCCAAAGACATCATCCTCGCCGTGATCGCGCAGATCGGCGCCAACGGGGGTCAGGGCTACGTGCTCGAGTACCGCGGCAGCGCCATCCGGGCGCTCTCGATGGAGGGCAGGATGACCATCTGCAACATGTCGATAGAGGCGGGTGCTCGCGCCGGCATGGTCGCACCAGACCAGATCACCTACGACTACCTTCAGGGTCGTGCGCACGCTCCGCGTGGCACAGACTGGGATGACGCGCTCGCCTACTGGAACACCCTCGCCAGCGACGACGACGCGGCCTTCGATGCGGAGGTGTTCCTCGACGCGAACACCCTTGAGCCCTTCGTCACCTGGGGAACCAACCCCGGGCAGGGCGTCTCGTTGAGCGACCGCGTTCCGAGCCCCACGTCATTCGCCGACCCCAACGACCGAGCGGGCGCCGAGCGGGCGCTGGAATACATGGATCTCGATGCCGGCACCCGGATGAAAGACATTCGGGTGGATGCCGTGTTTATGGGCTCATGCACCAACAGCCGTATCGAAGACCTCCGAGCGTTCGCGTCAATTATCAAGGGCCAGACCAAGGCAGAGAACGTGCGCGTGATGGTCGTACCCGGCTCCGCACGCGTGCGCCTCGAGGCGGAAGCCGAAGGCATCGACAAGATCGTTGAAGAGTTCGGTGCCGAGTGGCGGTTCGCGGGCTGCTCGATGTGCCTCGGGATGAATCCCGACCAGCTTGCTCCCGGGGAGCGCTGCGCCTCAACCTCCAACCGCAACTTCGAGGGCAGACAGGGCAAAGGCGGCCGCACGCATCTCGTGTCGCCGCTGGTCGCCGCGGCCACCGCCATCCGCGGCACCCTGTCGAGCCCGTGGGATCTCGAGAATTCGCCGATGAACCCGATTAACAAGGTAGGTGCCTGATGGAACCGATAAACGTGGTCACCGGGGTGGCCGTGCCCTTGGAGCGCTCCGCCGTCGACACCGACCAAATCATCCCCGCCGAGTTTCTCAAGCGCGTGACCAAGACCGGATTCGAGGATGCCCTCTTCTTCCGGTGGCGGCAGGACAGTGAGTTCGTCCTCAATCGTGAGCCATATAACGCGCTGGGGCCGACAGACAGTCCTATCCTCGTCGCCGGGCCAGATTTCGGTACCGGGTCCAGTCGCGAGCACGCGGTCTGGGCGCTGCGGGACTACGGCTTTCGCGCCGTGCTGAGTCACCGCTTCGGCGACATCTTCCGGGGTAACGCGGGCAAGCAGGGGCTGCTGGCGGCACAGCTCTCCGAGGTCGATATCGAGACGATCTGGCTGATCATCGACGCGGAGCCCGGCGTCGCGGCATCCGTCGACCTGACGACCAAGACCGTCACGGTGGGCAAGAGTGTCTTCCCCTTCGAGATCGACGACTACACCCGCTGGCGTCTGCTGGAAGGGCTCGATGACATCGGCCTGACCCTGCGCGATGAGCCGGCGATCACCGCGTTCGAGGCACGCCGCGAGGCGTGGCGGCCGACGACCCTTCCCGCACGGTAGCTCCGCAGGGGATACGCCGTAGACTGTCGCGGTATCCCCGGTGGTCGAGTTTTCCGTTACGCGCTACCGAAGTGAATGAGGTGAGCAGATGAATTCCCTTGTCAAAGACGCCCAGAAGGCTGCCGCGAGAGTAGGACTCTCGTCGGACAAAATCGTCATCAACGGCGGCAAGCCGCTCAAGGGTCGGATCGAGTTGCGTGGCGCCAAGAACCTCGCCACCAAGGCGATGGTTGCAGCTCTGCTTGCCGACAGCCCCAGCCTGCTCAAAGACGTGCCCGACATCAGCGACGTCGGTGTCGTCACCGGAATGCTCGGCGCCTACGGTGTCTCGGTGACGAGCGTCGGCGAAGGGGAGCTTCTGCTCGACCCGTCGAACGTGCTCAAGGCTCAGTTTCACGAGATCGATGCGCTCGCCGGTTCCAGCCGAATTCCGATCCTGTTCTGCGGCCCGCTGCTACACCGCTTGGGCGAGGCACTCATCCCCGACCTCGGCGGCTGCCGCATCGGCGACCGCCCCATCGACTTTCATATGAATGCGCTGCGCGCGTTCGGCGCGATCGTGGACAAGAGCTACGAGGGCATTCGTCTCACCGCGCCGAACGGGCTGCACGGGGCCAACATCGAGCTGCCGTACCCGAGCGTCGGGGCGACCGAGCAGGTTTTGCTGACGGCCGTGCTGGCGGAGGGCACGACAGAGCTGCGCAACGCGGCGATCGAGCCCGAGATCATGGATCTGATCGCGATTCTGCAAAAAATGGGCGCGATCATCACGGTAGAGCCCAATCGCGTGATCTTCATCGAGGGGGTCCAGAGCCTGCACGGCTACGAGCACCGCGCCCTCTTTGACCGCAACGAGGCCGCGAGCTGGGCATCCGCGGCACTGGCCACAGAGGGCGATATCTTCGTCGGCGGCGCCAAGCAGCAAGAACTCATGACGTTCCTCAACATCTTCCGCAAGGCCGGTGGCGCCTTCGACATCCACGAGGACGGCATTCGGTTCTATCACCCCGGTGGGCCGCTGAAGCCGGTTGTCGTCGAGACCGACGTGCATCCCGGTTTCATGACCGACTGGCAGCAGCCGCTCATCGTGGCACTGACCAAGGCCGAAGGCCGATCGGTCGTGCACGAGACCGTTTACGAGAACCGTTTCGGGTTCACCGATGCGCTGATCGAGATGGGCGCCAACATCGTTGTGCATAAGGACGGCCTCGAGTCGGTGACTCGTCGCGTGCCGCGCCGGCCGCTAGAGCAGGCCGCCGTCATCATTGGCCCGACACCGCTGCACGGTGAACCCGAAACGGTTCTCGTAAACGGTCTCGTGCACGACCGATCGGCCTTCGGCCTTGGTCAGTGC
>JANXTJ010000148.1 GCA_025352485.1 Salinibacterium sp. | reverse complement strand
GTGCTCGTCGGCGTCGTCGGGATGCTCGCGCTCATCCTCGCGTACGCCGCGTTCCTCAACGCCTTCTCCGTGGCGCTCGACCCCCTCCCCGCGACGATGCCGGCACCCGCCTGGCTCGTCGCGATCCCGGCGGCCGCGCTCCTCACCCTCGATGTGCTCACCCGCACCCGGACGACCACATCGCTGCACGATCGGGTGTACACCCGCGCGCTCACCACCGCGACCGCCCCGCCATCCCTCATGAAAGGCACCCGCCGATGAGTCTCGTTCTCCGCGCCCAGGTGGCTGCCGCGTCTCATGACATCGTGCCATCATGGCCGCTTGACTCGTTTATCGCCGTCAACCCACTCGCGGGCGCCGAGAGTCAGCCGTTCGACTTCGCCGCTGACCGCGGCGTCGCACTCGCACGCCCCACCGCGCACTACGTCACCGACTTCCACCAAGGACGAATCCCCGTCGAGGCTCTCGAGCAGGCTCTGGTTGCGAGGGTTCCGGCTCTCGCGCAGACCGTGTCGGTCGGCGGGACGGAGCTGCCCGCATGCACAATCGCGGCACTCGACATGATCAAGCACCCCGACGCCACGGCCGCACCCGAAGCCGCCGACGACATCCGCCTCGACAGCTACCTCTCTACCTGGGTCGCGGCCTACTTGAACCCCGATCCGCTGTGGGCAATGCCCCATCGTGAGCACGGCTTCTATGGCGCTTGGCGTCGACTCGGGGTCGTTGATCCGGCACTACCCCGCTTCGTGCGCCGCCGGATCGCCGCGGCGCCCGAAGGGTCGGATGCAGCCCTCGAGGCCGCAATGTCGGCGGTCGGGGCCAGCGAACTGCGCGAGTTCCTCCGCGGGCAACTTGCACCGCTGCCGGGGTGGGTGGCCCACATCAAGTGGCGCGCCGAGAAGGTTGGCGACATCGACCTCACGTCCTACCTCGCCGTGAGGCTCACGCTCGCCATCGCCTTGGGCAGCGTTCTCTCTCGCCCCGCATCGACACCGGCGGTGGGCGTCGACACCACGTGGGAGCGGGCAGCCCACATCGCTGGCTCCCTCACCGAGGATGGCACTCGGCCGGAGGATGTCGCGGTCGTAGCGCGGGTGCTCGCCGAGCATCCGGCGGCCGAACATCCGCTGACGTGGCAGGCGGCCTATGAGGGCGCCTACCAGGCCGACCTGATGGAGAGCCTCCGCTCGACTCCCGAGCCGACCGACCGCCCCGACGTCCAGGTGGTCATGTGCATCGACCCGCGATCTGAGGGTCTGCGCCGCCATCTGGAGCGCTACCACGGGGTAGAGACGCTCGGGTTTGCGGGCTTCTTCGGTGTGCCGATCCGGTTCTCCCGCTACGCGGCGCAGGGCGCGATCAACGCGCTCCCGGCACTGATCGCTCCCCGGCACCGTGTAACCGAGCACCCTCTCGACGCCGAGTCGGCGACACGAACCGTCGCCTCCAGCCGAATGCGAGGCGCCCTCGCGCACGCGCTGCACGCGGCGGACTCCGCGACCACGAGCCCGTTCGCATTAGCCGAGACGGCGGGATGGTTCTCCGGGGCGCTGACGGCCCTGCGTACCCTCGCCCCGTCGGCCCACGCCCGTCTGGAGCGCGCTTTTTCGCCTCGGCCCGGCGATCTCGCAACCCGGCTGACCATGGAGGAGAGCTTCACACTTCAGGAGCGCGCGACCATGGCCGCGACAGGGCTACGGATGATGGGGATGACTCGGCTCGCCCCGCTCGTGATGCTCACTGGCCACGGCTCTCACTCCACCAACAACCTGTACCAGTCGGCGCTGGATTGCGGGGCCTGCGGCGGCAACCCGGGCGGAGCCAACGCCCGTGCAGCCGCGGCGCTCTTCAACGACTCCGACGTGCGGGCCGCCCTAGTGGGCATGGGTCTCGGGATTCCCGACGACACGGTGTTCGTCGCTGCAGAGCATGACACCGTGCGCGACGTGGTGACGATTCTTGACCGGCACGGCATCCCCGATTCGCACCTGCATCGCATGCGGGAGTTCGACGAGTTGCAGGCCGAGGCTGGCGCTCGGCTCGTGGCCGAACGCGCCCGCGCTCTTCCGGGGGGCCGTTCACGTCGCCAGGTGACGAACGCGCGTAGGCGCGCCGATGACTGGGCCGAGGTATACCCCGAGCTCGGGCTCGCCGGCAACGCCGCGATGATCATCGGCCCACGCGAGCTGACGCGCGGCGTAGACCTCGCCCGTCGCGTTTTTTTGCACTCCTACCGCACCGAGCTTGACTCCGACGGATCTGGGCTGGAGACGATCATGACGGCACCGCTCGTCGTGGCCCAGTGGATCAACCACCAGTACTACTTCTCAACGCTCAACCCGCACACCCTCGGGGCGGGAACAAAGACGATCCACAACGCAATCGGCACACTCGGCGTGCTGGCCGGCCACCGCGGCGACCTCCGGCGCGGGCTGCCCTGGCAGTCAGTCGGGTTCGGCGCCCAGCTGCTCCACGAACCGATGCGCCTCACCGTAGTCATCGAAGCACCCCTCGAGCGCATCGGCCGCATCATCTCCGGCAATCAGGTTCTGCGTAACCTGCTCGACAACGGGTGGATCACCATCACCGCGCGCAACGACATCCACCACCCATGGCACCGCTACACCCGCTACGGATGGGCGTCCGCGACCACCCTGACAGTTCGCCAGAAGAAGGAGACCCCCCAATGAAGAACCTCACCCGCATGACCCGGCTCGAGATCGTCGTGCCCGCCCGCGACGCCCCCGCAATCCGCGAACTCATCAGCTCCGCCGGAGCGACCGGATACACCTCAGTATCCGGAGTCTCCGGAATCGGCCATCATGGGCAGCACTCCGGCTCGCTGCTGTTCAACGAGTACGACACCCTGACGATGCTGATCACCGTTCTGCCCGAGGGCAAGGCCGGGGAACTCATCGACGCCGTGCGTGAACTGCTCAACACCTCCAGCGGCGTGATGTTCGTTGCTGACACCTACGTCAGCAGGCCCGAGTACTTCCAGTGACATCAGAACAAACCGCTTACGGCGGGAAAATTGTCGTCTTCGCCACCATGCACGGCAAAGAGGAACTAGCGCGCGAAGCATTCCGTCGCATTCTCGGCGCAACCGTCACCACGCCACAAGGCCTCGACACAGACCAGTTCGGGACTTTCGGCGGTGACATCCCCCGCACCCTCACCCCGAGGCATGCTACTCGGGCGAAGGCCCGCCTCGGCATGCAGATCGCGGGCACACAACTCGGGCTCGCCTCCGAGGGCAGTTTCAGCGCAAGTTTCGGCCCGCTGGTCGAACAGATGGAGATCCTGTTGTTCATCGACGACGACCTCGGCCTGGAACTCGTCGAAGGCACCCTCACCTCCTCCCCCCTTCCCGGCGGACGCACCATCGCCACGCCCATCCAAGCCCGCGATTTCGCCCAAGCTCTGAACTTCCCTGTCCAAGGGGTCATCCTGCAAAGCCGGAAAGACGGTAAAACCACCGTCCACAAAGACTTCACGCACCTTGACCATCTGCAGCGGACCGCCGAAACCCTACTTACGGCGGGTTCGAGCTTGATAGTTCTGCCCGACTACCGGGCGCACCGCTCACCCTCCCGCGCCGACACCATCCGCACTCTCTGCGCTCAAATGGCCAAACGCCTTGCCACCATTTGCCCCCACTGCAATACCCCCGGATTCGGGCAGGTCGACATCGAACACGGCGTGCCCTGTTCCCTCTGTGGCGCAGCCACCCAGGTCATCGCTGCCGACATCCACGGATGTGGCAAATGCCTCCACCGAGCACGAATCTCGCACCCGCAAAAGTGGGCCGACCCCACATGGTGCGACTCCTGCAACCCCTAACACGGCGTCCGGCATCGAACACCTTTTCGGGGGCTCACACTCGACGATCGCGAGGACGTCAAGTACCGCGACGTTGTCTGCGGAGAGGGCGATTGTGCTGACGTGGCCGTGGAAGAGTCCCCGGGACTCCTGCTCAGTTAAACAATTGTCTGCAGGTCAATAGGTCACCTTCGCCCGGCGGACCAGATTCCATACAAACACTGGGCACACGACAGCCGTACTGGTCGCATTTCGGCCCAGAATCGGACCCAAATCTTTTCAACCGTGGGCAGGATGTGGGCAGAAACCACAACGGGCCCGACCGCATTCGAGAAGAACTGCTGGTCAGGCCTGTTATTTTTGGTGCGCCCGGAGGGATTTGAACCCCCGGCCTATTGATCCGTAGTCAATTGCTCTATCCGCTGAGCTACGGGCGCATTCCATCGGCAAAAGCCAACCTAAGAACTATACCAGCCCATTGCAGTGCTCTGAATCCACCGGGCGTTCCCAGCAAAT
>JANXTJ010000139.1 GCA_025352485.1 Salinibacterium sp. | reverse complement strand
AACCGGTCACCCAAGAAACGGAGGCCGGCGGAGCCAGACGACTTCACGAGCACGACATCACCTTCTCGCAACTGATCATTGAGCAAATCGTATGCCTCGTCGGCCGTTGCAACGAGGACCGACTCCCCGTCCCATGAGCCTTCCAACCCCGCCGCATTATGAATATGTCTGGCGTTGTGGCCTACCACGATGAGCTTGTGCACGTTGAGCCGCACGGCAAGCCTGCCGATGCGGTCATGCTCCTCGTCGGAGTACTCACCCAATTCGGCCATCTCTCCGAGCACGGCGATCGAGCGTTGATCACCGCGGGTGATCTGGGCGAGCGTCTTCAGCGCTGCGGCCATTGAATCGGGGCTGGCGTTGTAGGCATCGTTGATTACCACAACGCCGTCCGGGCGCTCCAGCACCTCCATGCGCCAGCGCTCCGCGCGCAGCATCCCCTCGATGGCGGGAACGGATCGCTCCGGCTCTACCCCGAGACACTGCGCGGCCGCGATCGTTGCTAGGGCATTCATCACGTGATGCTCGCCGAGAATCTTGAGCTGCACCCCTCGGCGCTCCCCCGAAGTCACGAGGGTGAACGTGGTTCCGGATGCCGTGGCCTCGATATCGTCGGCCCGCACGTCTGCGCTGTCGTCGAGCCCGAACCACACAACCTTGGCCGCGGTTTTGGCGGCCATCCGCACCACCCGCACGTTGTCGGCGTTCAGCACAGCGACGGCAGACTTCGGTAGGTCGGTGACCATCTCGGATTTTGCCGTCTCGACGGCATCCGGCCCACCAAATTCGCCGACATGCGCCAGCCCCACGGTGAGCACGATGCCGACGTCGGGGGTGACAATCGAGATCAGTTGGGCGATCTCGCCGATGGCGCTCGCGCCCATCTCCACGACCAAGAAGCGGGTGTTTTCATCGATGCCGAGCATCGAAATCGGGGCACCGACGTGGTTATTGAACGACCCCCACGGCGCGACGGTAGCGCCCTCGCGCTCAAGCACAGCGCGCAGCATGTTCTTAGTCGTCGTCTTGCCGTTAGACCCGGTGACGGCAACGACCCGCAGCTCGCCTTTCGCGCGAACGCGGGCGACGACCTCCCGGGCGAGGGCAGCAAGAGCGGCAACACCGTCAGCCACGAGCACCTGCGCGACGTCAAGCTCGAGTTCGCGCTCGACGACGAGCAGCACCGCACCGTTCTCCAACGCATTGCCAGCGAAAAGGTGGCCGTCGGTCACCTCTCCCGGCAACGCATAGAAAATTGACCCGGGCACCACCTTGCGCGAATCGGTATGGACCTCGCCATTGACGACGACGCCGTCGTCGGTCGCGCGCAGCAGTTTCCCGCCGAGCACCGCGCTGATCTCGGTCAGCGTCAGGGCGATCATGCCCAGCCCGCCTCTCGAAGCGCCTGACGCGCCTCGTCCCGTGCAGAGAATGGCAGCTTCTCGCCCCGCACCTCGATGTGGTCCTCATGCCCGGGGCCGGCCCAGAGGATGGTGTCACCCTCCCCCGCGCGCTCGACGGCCGTGCGGATCGCGCGGGCCTGGGAGGGCACTTCGAGGATCTCTGCGGGGTGTGCGGCGGCGTGGGCACCGGTGAGCAGCGCGGATCGGATGGCCGCGGCATCCTCGAAGCGCGGGTTGTAGTCGGTGATGACCAAAATCTCTGATCCTTCTGAGCCGATTCGGCCCATCTCTTCGCGTTTGGACGGATCGCGATCGCCGTCGGCGCCGAAAACCATGATGAGCCGGCCGACCGTGAACTTGCGGACGGCCGCCATCGTGGTGAGAAATGCGTCAGGGCTGTGTCCGTAGTCGACGTACACGGCGGGGCCGGCCGTCCCCGAGATCCGCTCGATACGACCGGGAAGGTAAGCGACAATCCCGTCGTCCTTCGCCAGCGCGTGCTCGATCGCCGCGAGCTCGAAGCCGGCCTCGACCAGCATTACGATCGCCATGCCCGCGTTGGCCGCCATGTGCCGCCCAATGACGGGTACACGGGTGGTTAACGCGCGCGCCTGCGGCCCGGTCAACTCAAACTCGGTGTAGTCCGCGGTCTCCTCGAGCACACTGACCGTCCAGTCGGCGGCGATGCCAGGTGTCGACGAGATCGTCGTAATCGGAATATGGGTGGCGTCAACCACGCGGCCACCCCACGGGGTGTCCAGCGAGATCACCCCGCGACGGGCCCGGTCGGGCTCGAAGAGGGGCAACTTCGCGGCGAAATATTCCTCCATGTCCGCGTAGTCGTCGAGGTGGTCATGGCTGAGGTTGATGAAGGCGACCACGTCGAAGACGAGCCCGTCGACCCGATTCCGGCTGAGGGCCTGCGCACTGACCTCCAGGGTGACCGCGCGCACCTCGCTCTCCCGCGCCCGGGCGAGCATCCCGTGAATTTCGGTGGCCTCCGGCGTCGTCAGGCTCGATGTGACGGTCAGCTCCCCGATGCTGCGCTCCGCGGTCGTGCTCAGGCCGGTCACCAGACCCAATTGCTTGAGGATGCCGTGCAGCAGGTACGAGACGCTCGTCTTGCCGTTCGTGCCCGTGATGCCGAACAGCAGCGGGGCGGATTCCGCGGTGCGATACACCCACGCGGAGATCGCACCGAGCGCTTCCCGCGGTGACTCGACGATGACGACGGGCAGCCCGCTGTCGGCGGCAAGCTCGGCGCCAGCGGCATCCGTCAGGATAGCCACGGCACCACCAGCCCTCGCCTGGCCGGCGAAGATCGCGCCGTGCCGACGAGCGCCCGGCACCCCTACGTAGAGATCGCCCGGCTGAAGGTTGTCGGTGCTGAGGGTAATCCCGGTCACCTCGACGCCATCGAGCAGACCGCGAGTCTCGAGCCCGAACTCCGCCACCAACGTCGACAGCGGTCGAGCCGATGGATGCTCGGGTCTCAGTATTGAGGCCTCGCCTGCAGCCAACGGTTCCTCCAGTTTTCGCGGCTCATCACCAACGCAGTGGGATGTCGACGGCCGGCTTAGTGGACGGCGTCACACGGAATGTTGTGAGCACTTGGGCCATGACATCGTGGAACGTCGACGCGATTGCGCCTGAGGAATACATGCTACTGGGGATGCCAGCGGTGACCACAACCGCGTACTCCGGGTTCTCGGCCGGCGCCACTCCCGCGAAGGAAATGACGCGTGCGTCCCCGTAGCCGCCCTGATCGTCGGCCACTTCGGCCGTGCCACTCTTGGCCGCGACACGGTAGCCGGGGATCCGCAGACTGGCCGCCGCGAAACCCTCTGTAACGACCTGCTCGAGCATCTGTAGGGTCTGCTTGGCCGCCGAATCCGACACCACTCGCTTGCCTGCTGTGGCGGGTACCTCGGTGACGGTGCCGTCCGGGTGCTTGCAGCCTTGGACGAGCGTCACCGGCATCCGCACTCCCCCGTTGCCCAGCGCCTGGTAGATGCTGGCCATCTGCACGGAGGTCGCGGTCATGCCCTGACCGAATTGCACGGCGAGGTTGGTGCGCACATCCCAGGCATCGGCCGGGTGCACGGTACCTTCAGATTCCCCGTTGAAGCCCACCTCGGTTTTGCTGTTCAACCCGAATGCGGTGAAGTAGTCGTGGCGCTGCGGGGCCCCGAGCGCTTTGGAGAACATCGAGACCGCGATGTTGGAGGAGTCGACGAGGGCACCCGCCAGTGTGTAGTTGATGTCACCGTGGCTGACGGAGTCTTTGATAAACCCACCATCAGAGAGATAAAGTCTTCCCGGCGCCGTCACCTGCGACAGCGGCGTCACGACTCCAGCATCGATGAGGGATGCCGCGGTCAGGCCTTTCATGGTCGAGCCGGGCTCATAGGGCGTCGAGAATGCCTTGGAGCCGAGCGCATCCCGAGGCGCCGCATCGACATTGTTCGGGTCGATCGTCGGGTAGTCGGCCACCGCCATCAGGTGACCGTCCTTGACCCGGATGACCACGGCGGTCGCCCAGGTCGCACCAAGCGAAGCGTAGGTCTGGGCGAGGCGCTGCTGTACCCAGAACTGCAGGTCTCTGTCGATCGTGAGCTGAAGAGTGCCGCCATCTTTGGGCAGTTTCGTCGTGACCTGGCTACCCGGCAGCCGCGTGCCATCCAGCGCCTTTTCGTAAGTCAGGGAGCCGTTCGTGGCGGCGAGGCACTTGTCCTGGCTTAGCTCGAATCCGGCTCCGGGGCCGTCGGTGTTCATAAAGCCGACGAGGTTTCCCGCGATGGCACCGTTGGGGTAGGTGCGCGCGGGGCGCTGGGTGAAATAGATCCAGCCGATGTTGAGCTTGTTCACCGCGGTGAACACGTCGAGCGTGACCGATTTGTCGAGATAGGTAAAGTCGGAGTTGGGGTCTACCATCAGCGCGGCCATGAGGTCGTGCGGATTCTGCTTGGTAATCGCAGCGACCTTGCCGACAGCTTCGGTGAGCATCGCATTGTCGAGCTTGAGCGCCACCCGAGGCGAAGCGGTGATGTCGTACCGGTCGACGCTGTTGGCGAGCACGGCACCGTTGGAATCGACTATCGACCCGCGCGTTCCGTACGTCGTCAGCGATTGCGCGCGTTTGTCGTAGGACGCGGCATTGAGCTCCGCGGCCTGCACCAACTGGATGTCGACGAGCCGCACAACAAACATTCCGACGATCACGAAGATCGCGACGACGGCGACGGATATCCGCAACCTGCTGCGCTTCGTTCTCACGGTGGTTACGTCCGTTCCTCGCTAGTGGGTCACCGGCGCGGGCAACGCGTCGACGGGTCCCGTCGGCTGGGACGAAGATGTCCCCGTCGTTGTTGATTGCGGCCCCGTCGAAGTCTGCGCCTGCGGTGCGGGATGCTGGGCTAGCGGCACGCCGGTGAGCAGGGAGTTGGCGACAAGATTGCAGGAACCGCCGCATCCCGTCGGATCGAACGTTCCAGGCGCTCCGGACACTGCCCCGGTGGCGAGATTGAGAAAGAGCGGGCTGCCGTTGGGCACCATCCCGAGCTGGGCGGCATTCGCAGCGAGGTGCTGGGTGGCGCTCAGAAGGTCCGACTTCTCGGTGAGGGACTTCTGAGTGCGCAGCAGGATCTTCTGCTGGGATTGCAGGGAGTCGATCTGGTAAGCGCCATCCGAAACCACGATGCTCAGCAGCAATTGCGCGGCGAAGATCACCAGCAGACTCGTGACGGTCACGACCGCATATACGGTGCGCGGGCGGGCGCGCCGTTGTGCGCGGGTGGCGACGATCTCGATGTGTGGGGCGTGTTCTGGCCCCGGACGAGTCGAGGGATTTGCGGTGGGCTGAAAACGCGGTGCGGTGGCCAGATTACTGCTCACGCAGACACCTCGCGCAGCTTCTCGACGGCACGCAGCCGCACGGGCGTTGCCCGGGGGTTACGAAGCTTCTCTTCGTCACTGGCGAGTTCGGCACCGCGCACGAGCAGGCGAAGTTCCGGCCGGTGTTGTGGCAGCTCGACGGGAAGTCCGCGAGGAGCGGTGGATGCCGCGCGCGCCTGCACCACGCGCTTCACGATCCGATCTTCGAGCGACTGGTACGAGAGCACGACCATGCGGCCGCCCACCTCGAGCGCATCGACTGCGGCAGGAATTGCTCGCTCCAACACCGATAGCTCTTGGTTCACCTCGATGCGTAGCGCCTGGAAGACGCGCTTCGCCGGATGGCCCGCACGCTGCGCCGCCGCCGGAGTCGCCGCGATGATGAGTTCGACAAGTTCTGCCGACGTGGTGAGTGGCCGATCCTCGCGACGTTGCACGATCCGGCTGGCGTAGCGCGGGGCAAGTTTTTCGTCGCCGTACTCATAAAAGATGCGGCGCAATTCCAGCTCGCTGTAGGTCGCGAGGATGATCTCGGCCGTACGCTGCGAGCTCGCGTCCATGCGCATGTCAAGCGGCGAGTCTTTGGAGTACGAGAATCCTCGCTCCACGAGGTCAAGTTGTAGCGACGAGACGCCGAGGTCGAAAAGGATACCGGCGACCCTCGGGACCGCCAGCTCGGCCAAGACGCTGCCCAGCTCGTCGTAGACCGCATGCACGAGCTGCACGCGATCGGTAAAAGGCGCGAGTCTGCGCCGTGCGATGGCGAGGGCGTCCTGATCCCTGTCGATGCCCACGAGCGTGAGGTCGGGAAATCGTTCGAGGAAGGCCTGCGCGTGCCCGGCCATCCCGAGCGTTGCGTCGACGAGCACCGCGCCCTCGCGGCTGAGTGCGGGGGCAAGAAGTTCGATGGTGCGCTCGAGGAGCACGGGGGTATGGATGTCGTTATCAGCCATGGCGTCTCGGGCCGAGCCCCTACCGCTGATCCCCATCCGGTCGACCTGACATCGGGGAAGAGTGTCAGGGCATGCCGGCTGGGAGTCAGCGCCAGAGAATCAGAACAGTCCCGGAATCACCTCCTCCGTCGTGTTAACGAAGTCAGACTCGGCGCTCTCGTAGTAGTTGTTCCAGGCCTGGGTGTCCCAGATCTCCGCGCGGTTGCCCGCACCGATCACCGTGAGATCGCGGCCGAGGCCGGCGTATTCGCGGAGGTTGGCGGGGATCGTGACCCGGTTCTGGGCGTCGGGAACCTCTTGGTTGGCGCCAGAAAGGAAGAGACGGAGGAAGTCGCGATTTTGCTTGCTGGTGATAGAGGCCTGCCGGATCTTGCCGTGCAGCTCTTCGAACTCCCGCTGGCTAAAGACGTAGAGACAGCGCTCTTGGCCACGGGTGACCACCATGCCGGAGGAGAGCTCTTCGCGAAACTTGGCCGGCAGGATCACGCGGCCCTTGTCGTCGAGCTTGGGTACGTAAGTGCCAAGAAACACAAATGCCTCCCCTCAAGCTCCGCCCCGGATCCAGGTAATCTCCACTTTACTCCACTTTGCACCACAATCAAGCGATATTGGGTCCCTGTTCCCGTCACTTCTCTCGTAATGCCAACAAACGTATGTCCG
>JANXTJ010000114.1 GCA_025352485.1 Salinibacterium sp. | reverse complement strand
CGATGCGCGGTGGCCGACCGTCGCGCGCTCGCACAGAGTCCACAGCCAGCAATGCGGCTGCGCCGGCGTCAAAGGGCGCTCTCGGCGCGATCGTGGCGAAGCATCCCACCGTGTGGCTGGCCTCAGCCCTCGGTGTGGCGTTCCTGCTGATGGGCACGGCTGCGGTCTTTGCGGGCGTCAATGCCGGCCAAAACTCGAGTTCGGCATCCGTTCTGCCGAGCGTTACGCCCTACCCGCTTCGCGCGCAGCCGTCGGCCATCCCCACCTCGAGTCGGCTGCGCAGCTGCAGTGTGGCGGGCATCGTGGCCGACCCGCGGCTCACCACCTTCTCTGGCTACGTCGCCCGTGCCGACACCGGCGAGGTGCTGTTCGACCGCAACGGTGAGCAGCCGCAGCGCACCGGCAGCGTGCTCAAGACCCTCACGGCGGCGGCCGCGCTCAACATCTTGGGCCCGAATGCGCAACTCTCCACCAAGGTTATCGATGGCTCCACAGCCGGCACGATCGTGCTGCAGGGCGGCGGGGACCCGACCCTCGCGACGGTCAGCGACTCGTTCTACAGCGGTGCACCGCAGATCGCGACGCTGGCGACCGCCGCGATCACGGCCTACAAGGCTCTGCACCCCGCTGTTCCGATAACGACGATCGTGCTCGACTCCACCATGTGGGATCCGGCTGACAACTGGGACTCTTCGTGGCTGCGAAAAGAGCAGGATGACGGCTATCAGGCCGAGGTCACCGCGCTCATGGTCGACGGCGGTCGGCAAGACCCCACCGCATCGGTGAGCACACGCACGGGTGATCCGGTCGGGGATGCCGGTCGGGCATTCGCCGCCGCCGCCGGGCTCAAAAACATCACTTTCACCAGCGGTTCCGCCGTCGGCTCGACCGTGCTAGCCGAGGTGAAGTCTCAGCCGCTGAGCACGCTGATCGACCAGATGCTCCAGAGCAGCGACAACGTGCTCGCCGAGATGCTGGCCCGCGTGGTCTCCAAGACGATGGGTTTCAACGGCAGTTCGGCATCGTTGGCCCAAGCCATTCCCGGCGCACTTGCCGAATACGGGCTTCCCAAGACCACGATTGTGATCCGCGACGGTTCCGGCCTGAGCGACCTCAACTCCGTTTCTCCTCAGTTTGTGACCCTCCTGAT
This sequence comes from Salinibacterium sp., assembly GCA_025352485.1. Lineage (GTDB taxonomy): Bacteria > Actinomycetota > Actinomycetes > Actinomycetales > Microbacteriaceae > Rhodoglobus. The sequence goes on along the minus strand of JANXTJ010000114.1, from coordinate 1,662 downwards.
GGCAAAGGTGCTGGCCGGGACCAAAAATCTGGGCGTGATCCTGTCGAGCCTTCCGGTTTCGGGCAAGTCGGGTTCTCTCGCTGGCCGGTTTACGGGCGCGAATGCGGTGGCGGCCGGCGCGGTCATCGCCAAGACCGGGTGGCTCGACGCGGAGTATTCGCTCGGCGGCATCATTCACGCCGCCGATGGTACTTCCCTAGTTTTCGCGTTCTACTCGATCAGGGATGGAATTACCTCCGACGCCAAGCAGGCGCTGGATACCCTCGCAACCGGGGTGTTTAACTGCGGCGATAATCTCTCCAATAACTAGGGCGCGGACATGACCACGGCGTTGTTCATCATCGATGTGCAGAACGATTTCACCGAGGGCGGCGCACTCGGGGTCGAGGGTGGGGCCGCGGTGGCGGCTGGCGTGACCGAGCTGTTGAGGCGGCATCCCGAACGCTACGACGTAGTTTTCGCCTCCCGCGATTGGCACGACGCCGACAACAGCAACGGCGGTCATTTCGCGTCGGGAGCCGCGCCAGACTACGTGCAGACCTGGCCGGTGCACTGTGTCGCGGGCACGTTCGGGGCCGAATATCATGCGGCTCTGGATGCCGCGTTAATCGATGTTCATGTGCGTAAGGGTCAGGGCAAGCCCGCCTATTCGATCTTCGAGGGCGCGACCGACGGCGGCGAGACTGTCGCGGCGGCCCTCGACCGCCTCGGCGTGACCGACATCGATGTCGCTGGCATCGCCACCGACTACTGCGTGCTCGCCTCGGCGCTAGATGGCGTGGGCTCCGGGCGTTCGGTGCGGGTGTTGACCGACCTGGTCGCCGGTGTCGCGGCCGAGTCGAGTGCTGCTGCGTTGGCGACGCTTTCCGCGGCGGGCGCCGCCCTCGTCACCTCCGCCTAGATGCCGGTCATCGAAATCTCGGATCCCGCCGATCCGAGACTTGCCGACTTCTCTGTGCTCACGGATGTCGCACTGAAGAGGGCCCACGGCACGGAGCACGGCCTCTACATCGCCGAATCCGCGCTGGTATTGCAGCGTGCCCTACGGGCGGGCCACCGGCCGCGTTCGGTTTTGGCGTTGGAGGCGTCGGTCCCGGCGGCGATTACCCTTGTCGGCGACGACGTGACCGTCTTTACCGGGCCGGGCGACCTGCTCAAACGCCTCACCGGCTACCAATTGCATCGCGGCCTCGTCGCGGCCATGCATCGACCTGCCCTACCGTCCCCCGCAGACCTGCTGCGCGATGCGCGCCGCGTGGTGATCCTCGAAAACGTGGCCGACCCGACCAATATCGGGGCGATCTTTCGCTCAGTGGCGGCGATCGGCGCAGATGCCGTGCTCGTCACGCAGCGCTGCTCCGATCCGTTCTACCGCAGGTCGATTCGCGTGAGCATGGGCACCGTCCTGCAGGTGCCGTGGACTCGGGTCGGGCCGTGGGAAGTTCTGCGGCAGGATCTCGCCGGCTTCCATATCGCGGCCCTCGCGCTGACGCCCGACGCGTCGTCGCTGCGCGACTTCGCGGCCAGCGCGCCCGACCGCGTCGCCCTCGTTCTGGGCGCCGAGGGAGACGGCCTGACGCCGGAAGCGCTTGCCGCGGCCGACACGGTCGTGCAGATTCCGATGGCGCACGGAATCGATTCGCTCAATGTGGCGGCCACCGC
>JANXTJ010000103.1 GCA_025352485.1 Salinibacterium sp. | reverse complement strand
CAGGTCGATGCCCGCCTCGATCGACACGCGCGCCTTGACGGCGGCCGGGAGAACAGACTCGCGGTACGCGGCATCCTGTTCCTCGAACCACTCCACGCAGGGAACGGAGACGACCCGAGCGTTGATGCCATCGGCCTTCAGCAACTCACGAGCCTCCACGGCGAACTGCACCTCCGAGCCGGTCGCGATGAAGATCACATCGGGGGTGCCGTTGGGCGCCTCCGCGAGCACGTAAGCGCCCTTCGCGACGAACGACGCAGATGCGAATGTCTCGCCGGATGCCGCACCGTCGCCGCGTGCGAACACCGGGATATTTTGACGGCTCAGCGCAATACCGGCCGGCCCGTTGCGGCGTTCGAGGATCGTCTTCCAGGCCCACGCGGTCTCGGTGGCGTCACCGGGCCGAACCATGTCGAAACCGGGGATCGCGCGCAGGGTGGCGAGCTGTTCGATCGGCTGATGAGTGGGACCGTCTTCGCCGAGCGCCACGGAGTCGTGGGTCCAGACGAAAATCGACGGGGCCTTCATGAGCGCGGCAAGGCGCACCGCTGGGCGCATGTAGTCGCTGAAGATGAGGAAGGTGCCGCCGAAGGGGCGGGTATTCCCGTGCAGCACGATGCCGTTGAGGATCGAGCCCATGGCGTGCTCGCGGATGCCGAAATGCAGCACGCGGCCGTACTCGTTGCCGGTCCACTCGTGGGTCGAGTGGGTGCTCGGGATGAACGACGCGGCGCCCGCAATCGTGGTCAGGTTGGATTCCGCGAGGTCAGCGGACCCGCCCCAGAGTTCCGGGATGATCGCGCCCAGCGCGCTGAGCACCGTGCCGCTGGCAGCGCGAGTGGAGACATCCTTGCCCGCCTCAAATGCGGGCAGGGCCTCGGCGACCCCATCGGGCAGGGCGCCGGACAGCACCCGATCGAGCAGAATCTTGCGCTCGGGGTGAGCCAGGGCCCAGGCGTCGAACTGCACGTTCCACTGCTCGTGCGCGGTCGTGCCGCGGTCGAGGGCCTTGCGGGTGTGTTCGATGACGGCGGGGTCGACGTCAAAGTTCTTGTCCGGGTCGAATCCGAGGGTGCGCTTTGTCGCGGCGAGCTCATCGGCACCAAGCGCGGAACCGTGAATCTTGCCGGAGTTCTGCTTGTGCGGGGCCGGCCAACCGATGATGGTTCGCAGGATGATCAGCGACGGCTTGTCGGTGACGCCCTGCGCCGCGGTGATTGCGTCGTTGAGCTCGGCGACATCCTCGTGATAGACGCCGGTCTTTTTCCAGTCGACCACCTGCACGTGCCAGTGGTAGGCCTCGTAACGGGCTTTGACATCTTCGGTGAAAGCGATGTTGGTGTCGTCTTCGATCGAGATCTGGTTCGAATCGTAGATCGCGATCAGGTTGCCGAGCTGCTGGTGCCCGGCGAGGGATGACGCTTCGCTCGCGACACCCTCCTGCAGGTCACCGTCGCCCGCGATCACGTAAATGAAGTGGTCGAAGGGGCTCTTCCCCGCTTCGGCGTCTGGGTCGAAGAGGCCCCGCTCGAACCGGCTCGCGTAGGCGAAGCCAACCGAACTCGCGATGCCCTGACCGAGCGGACCCGTCGTGATCTCCACGCCGTCGGTGTGACCGTACTCCGGGTGACCCGGCGTCTTAGAGCCCCAGGTGCGCAGCGCCTTGATGTCGTCAAGTTCGAGGCCATAGCCGCCGTAGTAGAGCTGAATGTACTGGGTCAGCGAGCTGTGCCCTACCGACAGGATGAAGCGATCCCGACCGATCCAGTCGTTGTCAGACGGGTCGCGGCGCATGACCTTCTGGAAGAGCAGGTAGGCGGCCGGCGCGAGGGACATTGCTGTACCCGGGTGCCCGTTACCCACCTTCTCCACGGCATCCGCGGCGAGGATCCTCGCGGTGTCTACTGCCTTGTCATCAATGGGTTCCCATTGGAGAGCTGCCACGAGTGTTAGACCCTTCTGCTGGCGGCGCGCGATCAGATCGGGCCGAGTTACTGGTGAACCCGCGAGCACCGATTCACAGCAACCACAGCACGCGAAACACTTCACAGGGTTTCTTGAGGGAGAGAGTGAATCATCGGCCAGCAGGCCCTCCAAGTATAGAGAAGGCGAGCGGCCATCACCGGCGGTACTCCCGGCGGTGTATGCCGGGCCCACTCCCGAGCCGGGTAGAATTGGGGCATGGATGTTGCAGCCCCGCCCCGCCCTACCGGGCAGCGGATCAGCATTCTTCGCAAGGCAAGCGCCTATGTCGCGCTGACCAAGCCGCGCGTGATCGAACTGCTGCTGGTCACCACGATCCCGGTGATGTTTCTGGCGGCACGCGGCATCCCGAACCTCTGGCTCGTGCTGGCCACCCTCGTCGGCGGCACCCTGAGCGCCAGTTCGGCTAACGCGTTCAATTGTTACATCGATCGCGATATCGACCGGATAATGGAGCGCACCAAAAAGCGGCCGCTCGTAACCGGTGACCTTCGCGACGGTGAGGCTCTGGCTTTCGCTTGGATCGCCGGGGTGGCGTCGGTGCTCTGGCTGGGTCTGGTCGTGAACTGGCTGGCGGCGGCACTGTCACTCGCGGCAATCCTGTTCTATGTGTTTGTTTATACGCTGCTGCTGAAGCGGCGCACGCCCCAGAACATAGTCTGGGGTGGAGCTGCGGGATGCATGCCCGTTCTCATCGGCTGGGCCGCTGTCACCAACACGCTCGGCTGGACACCACTGATCCTGTTCGGCATCGTCTTCTTGTGGACGCCCCCGCACTACTGGCCGCTGTCGATGAAATACCGTGCCGACTACCAGTCGGTCAATGTTCCGATGCTGGCCGTCGTGCGCGGCCGCACCGTCGTGGGGCTGCAGGTCGTGCTGTATGCATGGGCGACGGTTGCCTGTTCGCTGCTGCTGGTGCCCGTCGGGCAGATGGGAATCCTGTACACGGCGACCGCACTTCTCAGCGGTGGCTGGTTCATCTTCGAGTCCCACCTGCTGTACTCGACCGCGATTCGCCATGGCGATGTGCGCCCGATGCGGG
>JANXTJ010000043.1 GCA_025352485.1 Salinibacterium sp. | reverse complement strand
CTTCGGCGTGCTGTGGTTCGGCGGCTACAACGTCGCCCTCAACACGGCCGAGCACAGCCTCGACGCCGGCACCACGGCGATGCTGGTCAACATCGGCCCGATCCTGATCGCCCTCGGCGCCGGAATTTTCCTGCGCGAAGGCATCCCTAAATGGCTCGCCATCGGGGCGGGAGTGGCTTTCGGCGGCGCGGTGCTCATCGGCATCGGCAGCGGCGCGTTGGGTGCCACCGGCGGCGGGGTGGGCGTCGTTTTGGCCTTCGTCGCGGCCGTCACCTACGCGGCGGGTGTACTGATGCAAAAACCCGCGCTACGGCGGCTCCCCAACGCACAGGTGACCTGGTTGGGCTGCGCGATCGGCCTGGTGGCCTGCCTGCCATTCGCGGGCAACCTCGTCCGCGACATCCAGGTTGCCTCGCCCGTTAGCATCCTCGGGATGCTCTACCTCGGCGCTATCCCGACAGCTCTCGCATTCAGCACCTGGGCCTATGCCCTCTCGAGGATGCCGGCCGGCCAGCTCGGAATCTCGACCTATATCGTGCCTCCGCTGGCGATCATCCTCGGGGTCATCGTCTTTCAGGAAGTGCCGGCGGTGATGGCCGTCGTCGGTGGTGCTGTGTGTCTGCTGGGGGTCGCGCTGTCGCGTCGGCGCAGCCCAATTGCGGCCGATCCCGTCACCGATTCCTGATCCGGGCAGAAACATGGCAGACTAGCCAGTCGAGTCCCTCGTAGCCCGACCCTCTAATCAGGCCCGAGTGGAATCCATCAGAGCTTTTGTGCCGAGTGTGCCCCCACGCTCACGGCTAGCGGTTCGCCACCAAAACATTGATTTCAGGAGAATTGTGGCTGTAAAGATTCGTTTGAAGCGCATGGGCAAGATCCGCGCTCCGTATTACCGCATCGTTGTGGCCGATTCGCGCAACAAGCGCGACGGTCGCTCGATCGAAGAAATTGGCAAGTACCACCCCACGGAGGAGCCCTCGTTCATCGAGGTCGACTCCGCGCGTGCGCAGTACTGGCTGAGCGTTGGCGCCCAGCCGAGCCCGCAGGTCGAGGCCATCCTTAAGCTCACGGGCGACTGGGGCATCTTCAAGGGTGACAAGAACGCCAAGAGCACCGTGAAGACCAAAGAGGCCAAGATCGAGTTCCAGGCTGACGAGAAGAAGAAGCCGGTTCTCAAGCCGAAGGCCGAGAAGCCGGTTCCCGTTGTTGAGGCTCCCGTTGTTGAGGCTCCCGCAGTCGAAGCCGTCGTCGAGACCCCGGCAGTAGTCGAGGCAGCAGTTGAGGCTCCCGTAGCCGAGGCCGTCGTCGAGGCTCCCGCAGCCGAGGCTGCAGCCGAACCCGTTGCCGAGGCTCCCGCAGCCGAAGCTCCCGCCGACAAGGCCTAGGCCTTGCTCGCTCCCGCGCTCGAGCACCTGGTCAAGGGGATTGTTGATCACCCTGACCAGGTGCAGGTCGTTGCCAAGAATTCCCAGCGCGGCGAGGTACTCGAGGTGCGCGTGCACCCCGAAGACCTCGGCCGCGTGATCGGCCGCGCAGGCCGCACTGCGAAGGCGCTTCGCACCCTGGTCACGGCTCTCGCCGATGGCCGCAAGGTGCGCGTCGACGTGGTCGACACCGACTTTTAGCCGGTGGCAGAGCCCGCCTCACCCCAGCCGCCTCAGACGCAGCTGCGAGTGGGAAGACTGACCAAAGCCCACGGGCTCAAAGGCGCGATCAAGGTCGAGCTGTACACGGACGCTCCGGAGCGCCGATTTACTCCGGGCGCCGTGTTTTCGCTGCAGGTGCCCACGGGCTCCGCGTGGCACGGTAAAACCCTTGAGCTCATCGAGCTGAAGTTTTACAACTCGCATCCCGTTGCTTTTTTTAAGGATGTCTCCGACCGTAGCGCGGCAGAGTCGCTGATCAAGGCGATCCTATGGATCGATCACGATATGGCTGAAGAGTCCGACGAAGAAGACGCCTGGTTCGATCACCAACTGGTGGGCCTGAAGGTGATGCGCGACGGAATTCAGGTCGGTGTGCTCAGCCAGGTCGATCATTTTCCGGCGCAGGACCTCCTGACGGTGGCCACCAGCACGGGCGACGTGCTCGTACCCTTCGTCAAGGCGATCGTTGAATCGGTAGATATCCAGGCAGGCACGATGACGGTAACGCCGCCCCTGGGCCTGTTCGAAGAGGTCGCCGACGATGTGGCCGAGGCCGCCGACGAGACCGTAGCTGCCGCCACTGACGAACCGGTGCCGGCTGGCGCTGCCGACGAGGCGCCGGACGAGAACGCGTAACCGTGCGCATCGACATCGTCACGATCTTTCCGGAGTTCTTTGGCGTACTCGACGTTTCGCTGCTGGGTCGTGCGCGGGAGAAGGGCATCCTCGATGTCGCCGTGCATGACCTGCGTGACTTCACCCACGACCGGCATCGGACGGTGGATGACACGCCCTACGGTGGTGGCGCCGGGATGGTCATGCGGCCTGAGCCGTGGGGCGAAGCCCTCGATGCGACGGTGCGCCCAGGATCCATCGTGGTGTTCCCGTCCCAGGCCGGCGAGCGTTTCACTCAGGCCATCGCTCGCGAGCTCGCCGCCGAGCAGCACCTCGTCTTCGGCTGCGGTCGCTACGAGGGCATCGACCAGCGTGTCATCGACTACGCGTCGACGACCGCGACAGTGCGCGAGATCAGCCTCGGCGACTATGTGCTCAACGGCGGGGAGGTGGCGGTCATGGCCATGATCGAGGCCGTCGGCCGCCTGATTCCCGGGGTCATCGGCAATGCCGCGAGCCTCGACGAGGAGAGCCATGAGGACGGCCTGCTCGAATACCCGAGTTACACCAAACCGGCCGAGTGGCGTGGTCTTGTCGTGCCGCCCGTGTTGGTGAGCGGCAACCACGGCGCAATCGCCGCCTGGCGACACGAGCAGCAGCTCGCCCGCACCAGGCTGGTGCGCCCCGACCTGATGCCCTCGGACTCCTAGCTAGGCGGTTGCCGCGCCGCGCGCGCCGACGCGGCGCTCGCTCAAGACCAGCGGCCCATCATCGGTGATCGCCACGGTGTGTTCGAAGTGGGCGGCTCTGGAGCCATCCCGACTGCGCAGTGTCCAGCCGTCGGCATCCGTGAATATCGCATCGGTGCCCAGCATGAACCACGGCTCGATCGCAAAGACCAGCCCGGCCCGCAGTGGGAGCCCGCGCGCCGGTCGCCCG
>JANXTJ010000327.1 GCA_025352485.1 Salinibacterium sp. | reverse complement strand
GCCTGCCCGAAAAATTTGGTGGGCAGCGTAACTGGGACTACCGCTACGTGTGGCTCCGGGATGCGTCACTCACCCTCAACGTGCTGCTCGACCACGGCTTCGTGAGCGAGGCAGACTCGTGGCGAAACTGGTTGCTGCGAGCGATCGCGGGCGATCCGGCTGACGTGCAGATTATGTACGGCCTATCCGGCGAACGACGTCTCGCCGAATGGGTGATCGAGAGCCTGCCCGGCTACGAGGGCGCAAGCCCAGTGCGCGGCGGCAACGGTGCGTATACCCAGTTTCAGGGCGACGTTTTTGGGGAGGTCATGCTGGCGCTTCAGGCCGCCCGCCGTGTGGGTGTTGCGGAGCCCGACTTTTCCTGGCCCCTGCAGCGCGCACTGATGGCGTTCGTGGAAAACAACTGGAAGCGCGCCGACAACGGCATCTGGGAGATTCGCGGGCCCGTGAAGCACTTCACCCACTCGCGGGTGATGCTGTGGGCAGCCTTCGATTGTGCCGTGCGGGCCGTGCAAGATTTCGGCCTCGACGGGCCCGTTGCGCGCTGGGAGAGTATCCGCGATGAGATCGGCGGCGAGATCGAGGCCCACGGCTTCGATCGCGACCGTAATACCTACACTCAGTCGTACGGCAGCAGCGCCGTGGATGCTTCGCTCCTGCAATTGCCTCAGGTCGGATATATCGACGCCACCGATCCGCGCATGCTCGGTACCGTGGCGGCGATCGAAGCGGAACTGCTCGAGGATGGCCTGCTGCTGCGCTACCGCACCGAGAGCGGGGTCGACGGCCTGGCTGCGGGAGAAAATCCCTTCCTTGCCTGCTCCTTCTGGTTGGTCGAGCAGTACGCCCACTCAGGACGACTCGCGGAGGCAAGAACGCTGATGGACAGGCTCGTGGGGTTCGCCAATGACGTCGGCTTGCTCAGCGAAGAATATGACCTGGTCAACGGCCGCCAAGCGGGCAATACCCCCCAGGCCCTGACCCACCTCACGCTGGTGCGCGCGGCGGATGCCATCGCGCTCTCGTCCGCCTCCGCGGAGTTACCTACAGCGAACTAAATTCCGAATCGCTCAGCTCGATGAGCGCCGCAGAGCAGTTCTCGTCGAGGTGCTCTATGTTGGCGGTGCCCGGGATCGGAAGCATCACGGGTGACGTGCGCAGCAGCCAGGCGATCGCAATCTGGGCGGGCGTCGCGTCGTGCGCCTGCGCGACGACGCTCAACTGCCCACCGCCCCGCACGAGCTTGCCGGTGGCCAGTGGAAACCACGGGATGAAGGCCATCTTCTGGGCCGTTGCGTAGTCAAGCACGTCCTGCGACGCGCGGTCGGCGAGGTTGTAACGGTTTTGTACAGAGGCCACGTCAACAATCGTGCGTGCGGTTTCCAGCTCGGCGAGCGACACCTGAGAGAGACCAATGTGGCGAATCTTGCCCTCCTTCTGCAGCGCGCCGAGTTCGCCGAGCTGATCCTCCAACGCGACCTTCGGGTCGATGCGCTGAAGCTGCAGAAGATCGATGCGCTCGAGGCCGAGGTGCCTCAGGTTGAGCTCGACCTGCTGGCGGAGGTATTCGGGCCGGCCCAGAGGGGCCCATTTGTTGGCACCCTGGCGGCTGAATCCCACCTTGCTGGCGATCACGAGACCGTCGGCGTAGGGGTACAGCGCCTCACGAATGAGGCGATCGGCCACGAACGGCCCGTAGGCATCGGCCGTATCGATGAGCGTGATGCCAAGCTCTGCCGTGCGACGAAGCACCGCAACGGCACCGTCATGATCGATAGGTTCGCCCCACACTCCGAGCCCGGGAAGCTGCATCGCCCCGAAACCGAGCCGATTGACGACCAGATCGCCGCCGATGGAGAAAGTGCCGGATGCCTCGGCGGGGCGAATGTTAGCTGATATCACACCCTCACGATAGGCCCGGGGTACTAATTCACCGGGGGGGTTGACTGCCCCATATATCGCTGATAAATTTTCATCGCTGACCAGTTGTCCCCCTTAGGGAGGACAGCCGGAAAAGGTCTACCCCGAAGTAGATCCGCAGTACACGATTGCCGAACACCGCGCCTTTCCCGGGGCCGCGGCTTCGTTAAATGGCCGCCGCCGTGACCCTAGTCGTCACTGCGGCGGCCATCTTTTTTGCGCGGTGGCGCCCAGCCCCGACTGCGGTGGCGCCCGCAATACTGGGGTGGTGGCCTCCTCGACGCACCGCGAACTCACCGCGTTGCGGCTCACTGCGCAGGGCATCGCCACGCGCAATTTCACCGGCCCGTTCGAGGTCGTTCGACACATGCTTGCGATGCAAGCCCAAGACTTTCCTGGCGCGAAATGGTCCGTCGGCCTTCGCCTGCCCGCAGCCACGGATGCCGCGATCGAGGTCTCTCTTGCCGCTGGCGAGATCGCGCGCTCCTGGCCGCTGCGCGGCACGCTGCACTTTGTCCCCGCCGAGGACCTCGGGTGGCTGCTCGCCCTTTCCGGGCCTCGCCTGGCGACTCGAGCGGCCAAGCGCCGGAACGAACTCGGCATTACCGACGCCCAGTTGGCACGGGCAGGTGAACTCGCACGAGAGGCTCTGGCGGGCGGGCGGGTGCTGCGGCGAGACCGGCTTCTCGACGCCTTCCAGCGCGGCGGCGTGCCGACGACGGGCCAACGGGCGTACCACCTGCTGTGGAATCTTGGCCACACCGGCCTGTTAGTTTTTGGCCCGGTCGATGGCGCGCAGCCGACATTCGCGCTCCTCGATGAGTGGGTGCTCAACCCCCGCGTGCTCGGCCGCGATGAGTCACTCGCCGAGCTCGCGCGGCGCTACTTTACGAGCCACGGGCCCGCCACCATTCGCGACTTCGCCTGGTGGGCATCCCTCACCCTCGGCGATGCACGCTGCGGTGTTGCCGCGGCGACCGGGCTTGTCACGCGCGAGTTCGATGCCACTCTCTATTACCTCGCCGAGGGCGTCGAGCCGGCGCAAGCCGACGTACACGCCCTGCCCGGTTTTGACGAGTATCTGCTGGGCTATCGGGATCGCTCTCCCGCACTCGCCGCCGAATTCGCCGACCGCATCGTGCCAGGCAACAACGGCGTGTTCCTGCCCACAATCGTCGTGGACGGCGCGGTCGTCGGCACGTGGAAGCGCCGCGAATCCGCCAGAAAGATCGCAGTCAACGCCGCACCCTTCGCCAGCCTCAACGAGCGAGCAGCGGCCGGTTTCGTGCGCGCCCTCAGTCGTTATGGAGAGTTCATCGGCAAGCCGGTGGAGATTCAGTTATGAGCTATGCGCCGTACCCGCTAGAGCAGGATGGCGCTGCCCTCGGCCTCGTCGCCAGCACCGTGACGGGCCCACTCGGCTCGACCGTGGCCCGCCACCCGGCCACGCGCCGCGGCGAGCGCGCCACCGTCTTCCTCCACGGCGCCGCAGGATCCTGGACCACCTGGACACCGCTCCTGCTGGCCGCTCGCGACGCCGGCATTGAGATTGCCGAGCCGGTGCTCTTCGACCTGCCCGGCTGGGGCGACGGGGTGCTGATCGAGCGCGGTGACAGCCGCACGATCGACACCGTCTGCGAACTCGTCAGGGTCACTCTGGTCAAACTCGGCTACAGCCAATGGGATCTGG
>JANXTJ010000319.1 GCA_025352485.1 Salinibacterium sp. | reverse complement strand
AGATGCTGCCCGTCGTCGACAAACCGGCAATCCAATACGTGGTGGAGGAAGCAGTCGCGGCCGGACTCACCGACGTGCTGATGATCACCGGTCGCAACAAGAATGCGCTCGAGAATCATTTCGACCGGATGACCGAGCTCGAGGCCACGCTCGACCAGAAGGGTGACGTCGAGAAGCTCGCCGCCGTCGAGTTCTCCAACGATTTAGCCGACATCCACTACGTGCGTCAGGGCGATCCGCGGGGCCTCGGGCACGCCATCCTGCGCGCCCGAATGCATGTCGGGAACGAGCCGTTCGCGGTGCTCCTCGGTGACGACCTCATCGATCCCCGTGACCCACTGCTGTCGCGCATGCTCGTGGAGCAAAACAACCGCAGCGCTTCTGTGATTGCCCTCATGGAGGTGACGCCTGCGGCCGCTCACCTCTATGGCATCGCGACCGTCGAAAAAACTGGCACTCCCGACGTCGTGCGCATCACCGGCCTGGTCGAGAAGCCGGCCGCCGGAACCGAGCTCTCCAACTACGCGATCATCGGCCGTTACGTGCTGCAACCCGACATCTTCGATGTTCTTGAGCACACCGAACCGGGCAAGGGCAACGAGATTCAACTCACCGACGCCCTGCAGGTGATGGCCCGCGACAAGATCGCAGGGGGCGTCTACGGCGTCGTCTTCAGCGGCCGCCGCTACGACACCGGCGACCGGCTCGACTACATCAAGGCCATCGTGCAGCTCGCCGTCGAGCGTGAAGACCTCGGCGTCGAGTTGCGACCGTGGCTCAAGCAGTTCTCCGCCACGCTGGACTGACGGTGGCCTCCCCGATCCCCACCCTCAGCGAGGGGCTGACCACCATCCGCCCGATCCGGCTGCGGGATGCCCGTGCCCTCGAACGTGAGCTCGCTGACAACCGAGGTTGGCTGCGCAAGTGGGAGGCGACCAACCCGCACGGCCCGATGTCGTTCGACGTGCGTTCCAGCATCCGGTCGCTGCAACAGAACGCCAGAGTGGGGCTCGGGCTGCCCTTCGTGATCGAATACGACGGCAGGGTCGCCGGTCAGCTCAACGTGTCGTCGATCGCCTACGGGTCGCTGTCGTCGGCGACGATCGGCTATTGGGTCTCCGAAAAGTTTGCGGGCAAAGGCGTCACCCCCACCGCCGTGGCCCTCGCGACCGACCACTGCTTCTTCGGGGTGGGGCTACACCGCATGGAGATTTGTATCCGCCCCGAGAACCAGCCCTCGCTGCGGGTCGTCGAGAAGCTCGGTTTTCGCTACGAGGGGTTGCGTCGGAGGTATATCCACATCAATGGCGACTGGCGCGACCACTTCTGTTTCGCGCTGACCGTCGACGAACTGCCGACCGGCGTTCTGCGTCGCTGGCTCGACGGCAATGCTCCGGCGCGGGATGCCACGGTGCCGGCCGCAGACCGCGCCAAGTCCGAGCGCCCACTTCTTCCCTAGCTCCGTTTTCCCGGCTTCTTTTCCTCACTGCTCGGGCATTCCTCACGCCCAGTAGCGCGCGCCTCCCGGCGACGGGCCGGGCTGCTCGTACCGTAGAGTCATGCAACTCACGGGGGTCGGCGGCGGCGTCATGCTCGCCATCGCCGCCGTGCTATGGCTGGCTTACCTGTGGCCGAGTTGGCTGCGCAACCGTGAATATCTCGCGACCGAAAAGAACGCCGTGCGGCTGCAGCAAACGATCAGAGTGCTCGCCGAAACGTCAGACGTGTCCCGCTCCGAAATGCTCCGCACGTTGCCGAGCGGCCCAGTCGCCGTCGGCCAGCCGGTGCGGCCGGCCGCGTCCACCTCCGCCAAGCGTTCGCTCAGTGCCGCCAGCCGGCTGCGTCGAACCCGGGCGATGACGTCCGCGGTGCTGCTGCTGTCCGTTGTTGTGGGGCTGGTTCAGGTCGGCGTCATGGGTGCAGGGGCTGGGGCCGCCACCGGATGGATTCTGCTGGGGGCTTCCGGTATCGGTGTGCTGAGCTCGCTAGCAATGCTGGGTCGGCTCGCCGAAGTGGCGCGCTCGCGCCGCGCCGCCCCTGCCCTGCCCGCCCGCCGCGCCTCGGTGAATGATCGGCCGGTTGTTGTGGCTCCGGCTCGCGCTCGCTCTCGCCAGGACTGGACCCCGGTGGCCGTACCCAAGCCGCTCTACCTGTCGCGGGGCATGGCCGTCGCGCCCGACCGCGCTTTCGATCCGGCCGCCGATCTCGAGATTGCCGCAGCCCTGGCCCTGCGAGCGCTTCGCGAAGCACCCCAGCCGCCGGCGATCAGCCCCGCCGTGCAACCGGCAGCGGCGTCGACCAGCCGGTTTGCCTCGATGGGAATCGTGGATGCCGCAACCGCACCACCACCCGACATCGATGCCGCGCTCGCGCGTCGCCGCGCCGCCAGCTGACATGACTGCGGGTTCCGCGGGCGGCCGCACCGACTGGGATCTCGTCGTCGTGGGTGCGGGGCCGGCCGGATCCGCCGCCGCGATTGCGGCACTGCGAGCGAAACCCGGTGCCCGGGTATTGATTCTCGACCGAGCACCGATCGGTCGCGACAAGGTGTGCGGTGACGGCATCGCCCCGCACGCGGTCGCCGAGTTGGCTGACCTCGGCGTCGACGCCGTGCGGCCAGAGGAGAACGTCGCGCTCGTGCGGCTGGTCGGCCCCGGCGGCACGGATGCCGGTGCCCTGACCTCCAGCCCCGGCTACGTCGTGCCGCGCGCCGAGTTCGATGAGCGGATACTGCGGGCCGCCCTCGCCGCCGGCGCAGAGTTTGAGCAGGAACGGGTCACCGCCGTCGCCGGCGGTACGGTCAACGGCCGCTGGAGCGCCCCCGTCGTGATCGGGGCAGACGGCAGCAACTCCGTGGTCCGCCGCGCGATCGGCGAGCCGGCAAACCGCGGGCGCGCCCTCGCGGTGGCCATTCGCGGCTATGCGCCGACGCCGGCCGGGCGGCCGGCCGAGCTCAGCATCCGGTGGGACAGCCAGCGCGCCGGCGGGCTCTGCTACGCCTGGGCGTTCCCGACCGCGCACGGAACCACCAATGTCGGTTACGGCATGTCATCGGCCGCACCGCTACACAGCCGCGCACATCTCGAGCAGCGCCTGCACGAACTGCTGCCCGAATACGACCTCGCCGGGGTCGCGCTCACCGGCCACACACTGCCGCTCACCGTCAGCCGCCCGCGCCCGGCGGTGAGCACTGCGGGGGCGGGTGCCGTGCTGCTGGTCGGCGACGCGGCGAGCCTGATCAACCCGTTCACGGGTGAGGGCATCTACAGCGCGATCGCCTCGGGGGCGATGGCGGGTGCGGCGGCGGTGGGGGATGCCCCCGGACCGACCTATGCGCGAGCGCTGGCATACCGTTTCGCGCGTCAGCATCGGCAGACCACCGCGCTGTATCGGATCATCGACTTTCCGGTCGTGCTGAACACCGTCATCCGTGCCGCGGCACGCGACCGCCGGATGTTCGACCGCCTTCTGGAGGTCGGTCTAGGGGATGCCGCCTTCACGGTGGCCGACCTGGCTCGCTTCGGTCGTCACGCGTTCTGATAACCTGATCTCTGTCTGAGCGGCTTCGGTCGCGCAGGGGCCCTTGGCGCAGGTGGTAGCGCGCCTCGTTCGCATCGAGGAGGTCAGGAGTTCAAATCTCCTAGGGTCCACCATAGAAGGCTTACTAGAATCGCCGTCCGCGTCGATGCCAGTGAGTAGGTCTTCTACGGCAACCGCACAAGAGCCACCCTTCGGGGTGGCTCTTGTCGTTGGCGCGGAGTGATGCTTCAGTTCGGCAAGTGCCTGTTCGAGGGCGTCGTCCTTGTTGAGACCTGCTTCTCGGGCACGGTAACCGTATTGCGCGGCGAGGAGTTCCGCCAGTGGGCTGTTGATATCGTCGCCGACAACTTCTTCGTTGGCGACGAAAATGTGTTTGAAGATGGCTTGATTGAGCTTGCGTCGGATCTCGTCGCTTGCTCGCATATAGAGCGCATGGGGGTCCCGGGCCTCCTCATCTGGTATTTATTTTATTTACTTGACCCGCGAAGTAAATAAAATAAGAACGGTTCGGGG
>JANXTJ010000310.1 GCA_025352485.1 Salinibacterium sp. | reverse complement strand
ATTTGGCAAAACCACACTTCTTGCCGCAATCGAATTTGTACCCGAAGACACGGATCCCGTGGCCCTCGCGCCCAGTTCGTGACCTGCACCGGGGCCCTCGCGCCGAGTTCGTGACCTGCACCGGGGGTCCGACGCCCTTATCGGATCATGCTCCCGAGCGGGTTTGCCCGATCACCAGCCCCGGCTTCAACCCTCGTGCACGCCGCCGGTGCTGCCGAGGTAGCGGGCGATTGCCTCCGCCGCGACCTCATGATCGACACCGTCCGGCTCGCCGGACGTGGTGATCGTTCCGACAATCTGCCCGGCAACGCGCAGCGGGATCGAGCCGCCGTGTGCCTTCATCGTCTCGTGGTCGAAATCTTGGCTTTCAAATGGTGTGCCCGCAGCGAGGTGGCGGTTTTTCACTAGCAGAGAGGGCTCGCCGAAATTCATGACGACGGCCGCCTTGCCCGCCAGCCACGGGTCGTTGTCGGGGCCGGTGGTTTTCAACTTCGCGCGGAACACGAGGTCGCCGCCCAGCACGATGTCGACGGCGAGGCTGAGGTTCCATTCGCGGATGACGCCAACAGCCAGCATCCCGAGCTCGACCGCGTCGTCGTTGGTCATGCTGGCGAACTCGATCGCGTTGAGCTTCTCGAGCTCGGCAACCGTATATTCGGGGATCGAGCGAGCCATTGCTACTCCTTCTCGGCGGCGCACGACGGCAGTTGCCGTCGCACAAGATTGATGAGCTCGACCGGTTCATATGGTTCGGTCGTCTGGATGAGCTCGGCCAGCGTCCACCACTGGTGGGCTAACACATCGACCCGTTCGTCGTCTGTCCACTGCTCGTCGGAGGGCTCAAAGGCGTCGACGACGGCGGTATAGAACTCGGCGTGGCCGGTGTCATGGTCTGCGGCATCCCATTGCACCGTGAAATCGTGCGCCCAGACCGGCGCTCCGAGGTCGCTCACCACCAGACCGGTTTCTTCCTCGAGCTCGCGCACGGCGGCGTCGTGGTGGGTCTCGCCCGGGTCGACTCCCCCGCCGGGTGTCAGCCAGCGGGCGGTGCCGCTGGTATCGGGCGCGGTTGTCAGAAACAGCAGCACCCGGTCGTCGCGGTCGAACAGCAGGATGCGGCTGGTCAGCCGGTTGACCGTCACAGGTATCGCCCTAACCAGTCCACGATCGCCTCGAAGCGCTGCACGCGGTGTCGCGGCCGACCGGAGCGAGACAACTCGTGGTTCTCCCCCGGGAAGATCAGTAACTCGGCTTCCGTGCGGGCGAGAGTGACTGTGGCGTACCAGGTCTCGGCCTGGCTGATGGGGCAGCGCAGGTCGTCCTGCGAGTGAATGACGAGCGTGGGCGTGGTGACGTTCTTTGCGACGGCTTGCGGGCTTTGCGCCCGGATCTGCTTGACGTCGCTGCCGTTGTACCCGCTCGCGAAAAACCAGCCGATATCTGAGGAGCCGACGAACGCCTCGGGATCAAGATAGCCACGCTCGACGATCGCGGCGCGGAAGCGGTGATCGTGAGCGATCGTCCAGGCGGTGAGGTAGCCGCCGTACGAGCCGCCGAGGATCCCGATGCGGTCTCGGTCGAGAGTGCCGAACTCGTTCAGGGCACCGTCGAAGAAGTCGAGCACGTCGTGCAGGTCGAGGGTGCCCATGACATCCTTGATCGACCTGCCGTGTGCCTGGCCGTAGCCAGCACTTCCCCGCGGGTTGCAGAACACGACGGCGTAGCCGGCGTCGACGTAGACCTGCACCTCGTCGAAGAGGTGCACCCCGTAGTCGGCGTACGGCCCGCCATGGATCAACAGGATCGTGGGGTGTGGCCCCTCCCCCGCCGGCGTCGCCACCCAGCCGTGTACCGGGTAGCCGTCCCGGCCGGCCACCGTCAACTCGGCGGCGGTCACGATTCCGGTCGCCCGTAGTTCGGCTGAGAAGTCTGTGAGTTGCCTGAAGGTGCCATCCACGATCAGGGCGACGTCACCAAAAGTCTCCGGTGAGGCGAACGTCAGCACAATCTTGCCCGCGGATGCCGCAACCCCCTGCACCTCGACATCACTCTCGACCACCGTGCGCAGGCCGCCCTCCGCACGCCATTGCAGCAGTTGCACGCGCCCGCGGCTGCGGTTCTGGAGCAGCACGGAACCGTTGCTCGGCACGAGGTGCCCGCCGCCGAGGTCGGTCGTTTCGGCATCGGTGAGTACGCTCAGAGCTGTACCGTCCAGGCGGTATAGCGCCGAGTTGCGGGCAACGAAGTCGACGCCAGACTGCCCGAACTCTTGGCCGATCAGATAGACCGTGCCGTCGGGGGCGACCTCGAAGCTCTCGATGCCCACCGACCCGAGGGTGTTCAGTGCAACCGGCGGCAATTCGGCCAGAGCTTCCCAGAGCTGGTTGATGAGGTCGCGATCCCTGCCATCGTGGCGAGCGGAAAGAAAAACGACGCGGTCGCCGATAAATCGCGGGTTGGAGTGGTCGTAGTCGCCGCGCGTGAGTTGCGTCGACGCGGGCACGATCGCGGCATCCGCCGTCGTGCCGTCGGGGTGGGGCGCGGCCGGGTAGGTCGGCTCGGCGTCGAGCTGCGGCACCGATACGACAAATACCTGGGAGCGTTGGTCGGCCGTATAGCCCTCGCCATTTGACTTGTAGTGGAGCCCGGTGATTCGCCGCGGTGGCTCGGCGGCGGCCGAGATACCCTCGACCGTGCCATAGCGCCCCTGCTCCGGGACGGCAGCGAGGTAGACCAAGTGCGTGGAATCCGACGACCAACTGGCATCGGAGACGCCGAGTTTGGCATTGGTGAGTGTGGTGGGCTCGCCGCCTTGCGCGGGCACGACGTGCAGTTGGGCCGTGCCGCCGGGCGCTGCGCGCAGGAAGGCGATCGTCGTGCCGTCGGGGCTGAACACCGGTGCCGAATCGCGGAAGCCGCGCGTGAGGCGTCGCGCCCCTGCCCCGTCTAGCGGCACGGTCCAGAGCTGGCCAACGGTGGCGTCGGCTGCCAGATCGGGATGCGACACCGCGACCACAACGCGCGTGGCGTCTGGCGCAATGGTGGGCCGTGAAACGCTCGTGAGCGCCCCGAGGTCGCTGGCCTGCACGGCGCGGCCGCCCTACACCGCGAGGAAGTCGGAGACGTCGCCGACGTATCTCGTATGGTTTTCCGGAATTGGTTCGACCGCGGCCAACGCGATCTCGGCCGCGAACTCGCCGACGTTATAGAGCCGTCCCGCAGCCTCTTTGCGGGCTTCGATGGCCCCGGGATTGGCGCGCTGAAGCAGCGTCGCCGTGATGGTGCCCTCAATCATGTCGCCGGAGACGACGACGAAGTCGATGCCCTTCGCGGTCAGCGTCGGGATGAGGTCGCGAAGCGCATCCTCGCCCGCCCGCTTGCTGAGGGCAACCGGCAGGTATTCCGGCATGGTCTCGACCGTGGCGATGAAGTGTGCCTGATGGCTGGTGACGAACACGATCCGCGAGCCGGGGTTCAGCAGCGGCATCATCGCGTTGAGGAA
>JANXTJ010000280.1 GCA_025352485.1 Salinibacterium sp. | reverse complement strand
CGCGTCGGTGCACGTGAAGAAGCTGGCCCTTGCCTTCCTCACGCAAAGCTCCGCGATGCAGCCGGCCGCAAATGCGACTGCCGCTGCCGCGAAGAAACTAGGAATTCAGGTCGTGCTGAGCGAAGGCTTCGACGTCACGGCGACCGACTTCACGCCGCTCATCACCCACGTCAAGGAGTCCGGGGCCGACGCGCTCATGGTCTGGGGCCCCGGCGCCGGGCCGGCCATTCTGACCAAGCAGATCGCGGGATCCGGTATCAAGCTGTTCATGACCGGTGCGCAAGCGTCTTCGCTCTACACGAAGCCGACCGGCGCAGCTTCCAATGGCGTCGTGCTCTCGAGCGGTATCGCGATGGCGTATGACGCAATGCCAGCCGGTGACTACAAGACCGAGGTCGGGAAATTCGTCACGGCGTGGGGAAAGGGACATAGCGGAGAATTTCCTCCGCAGTTCGCCTTCGACGCGGCGACGGCTGTGCAGCTTGCGGCGGCGGCCATCAAGTCCGCAGGATCATCGGACCGCGCCGCCATCCGCGACGCCCTCGAAAAGCTCAGCACGCTGACGGTCGGTGGCCGCTTTACGTTCTCTGCGACAGATCACTCAGGCCTCAACGCCTCGAATGTGGCGATCGTGGGAATCCAGGACGGCAAGTTTGCGGCCACGCCGTACACGCAGCAGCAGTTCGTAACCGACCCGCCCAAGTAACACCCATCTCCACGACTCGACGACGAGACTGACATGCTTTCTATCACCGCACTATCGCGCTCCTACGGCGGGGTATTTGCCGTACGAGATGTCAGCCTCGTCGTCGGGCAGGGGGAACTCCGGGGCATCATTGGCCCCAACGGCGCCGGGAAATCCACGCTGATGAATCTCATCAGCGGGCAAACCCAGCCCCTCCGTGGTTCGATTCACTTCGACGGCGCGCGGCTCGAACGCATCCCCACACACCGTCGAGCGCGGCTCGGAATCGCCATCGTGTTCCAAGGGGCGCGGCTTTTTCGCGGGATGACGGTGCTCGAGAACGTCATGGTGGGAGCGACCTCGATCACGCAATCCGGAGCATTCGCGGCCGCGCTGCGACTTCCCGCTCAGCGTCGCGAGGAACACCACATCCGAGAGAGGGCGGTCGCTGCTCTCGCGAGGGTCGGCCTCTCCGACTGGGCAGATCGTCCGGCTGACTCCCTGCCACTGGGCCAGCAACGCCGGGTGCAGGTCGCCCGCGCCCTCGCAGGAGCACCCAAACTTCTCCTGCTCGACGAGCCCGCTTCTGGGCTTCGCGCCGCCGAACGCCGCGACCTCTCCGACCTCATCGCGCAGTTGCATGGCGAGGGGATGACCATCGTTCTTATCGAGCACGATGTCGCGATGGTCATGAAGCTCGCGACACGCATCGCCGTTCTCGACCTCGGTCAGGTCATCGCCGACGGGACACCCGAAGAGGTGCGCAGCAACCAGCGCGTCATCGACGCCTATCTCGGAACGGAAGTATCTCGTGCTCACTCTTGAGGACGTCGTCATCCGCTACGGATCCGCGACCGCAGTTGACGGAGTCAGCATCTCGGTCGAGAAAGGTGAGATGGTCGCCCTGGTCGGGCCCAATGGCGCCGGCAAATCGTCGATTGTTAATGCGATCAGCGGTGTTACTCCCGTCGCATCCGGAACGATCATTGTCGACGGCGCGAGCGCCCAGGTTCCCGAGGGCCGGCAAATGTTCGCGGACATGTCGGTCGACGACAATCTGCGACTCGGCGCCTGGCGGGTGAAGGACCGCAACCCTGCGGCCATTTACGAACTCCTGCCCGATCTGGCTCGGATGAAAGACCAAAAAGCCGGCACCCTCTCAGGCGGTCAACAGCAAATGGTCGCTGTCGGTCGGGCACTCATGGCCGGCCCGGATCTCCTGCTCGTCGATGAGCTCTCTCTTGGCTTGGCGCCACTCGTTGTCGCCGACCTCGCCAACTACCTGATCGAACTCAACGCCTCACGCGGAACCACCATCCTGCTGATCGAGCAGGAGGTGGACCTGGCGTTCAGAATGTGCGCGCGAGCTTACGTCCTTGAGGCTGGCAGGATCGTCGCGTCGGGAGCCTCGGCAACCCTCGCGGCCGATCCACAACTCAGCGCGGCCTATCTCGGCGGCATCGAAGCCGCGGCAGACCGAAAGAGAACCAAGTGAACGCCCTGCTCATCTACGTCGTTTCCGGCATCACGATCGGTGCGACCTACGCACTCATCGGCAGCGGGTTTGTCGTAGTCCACCGGGTAACCCACGTCGTGAACTTCACGCAGGGAACTCTCGCCGTGTTCGGGGGTCTCATTTCCTACTCGCTCCTGAGCTTCTCGATCCCGCACGGGCTCGCCGAGGTTCTCGCCGTGCTCCTGACTGGTCTGATCGGCCTCGTGTTCGCTTTCGTCACGATCGGAAAAAGGGGAACGCCTCCCCTCACCGCACTACTCATCACCCTCGGCCTGTCAATCCTGTCTGAGGGAATCTTCGTGACGATCTGGGGTCAGGCGCCCATAGCGCCCGAGGGTCTTGGCGGTGCGACGGTCCTCCTCGGCGCATCGATTGAGAACCAACGCCTGCTCACGGCAGGGATCTCGGCGATCGCCTTCATTCTGCTCGGCATCTTCTTCGGGCGCACCTATCTGGGCAAGGGGATGACGGCCGCCGCGTCCAATCCGCGCGCAGCGGCGCTCGTCGGAATCGACTCACGCCGGATGGGTTTTATCGCCTTCGCGATCGCGGGGATGCTCGGCGGCTTGGCCGGAGTCGTCACCGCCCCGTTCAGTCCGATCTCGTTCTCATCTGACCTGCCGCTCGCACTCGGCGGATTCGCGGCCGCCGTGTTCGGTGGTCTCTCCAGCCCGTGGCTCACCGTGGTCGGTGGCCTCGTACTCGGGATCAGCGGCCAACTTGTCGCCGGCTACTTCGGCGGCTCCTACCAAACGGTCGCGGCCCTGGTGATGTTGCTCGTTGTCATGATAGCGAGGCACAAGAGCCTCTCCGCCGAGGAGGCAAAGTGAACCCGTCCATGAAGCGAGCGATCCCGACGGCGGTGGTCGCTCTCATCGCAATTCTCATTCCACTGTTCCTGAACGATAAAACCGTTTATGTCCAGACCGTGCTGTCCGCAGTCGTCGTGGTCGGTCTCTCGCTCTTTATGGGATACGCGGGCCAGGCGTCGCTCGGCCAAGGTGCCTTCGTCGCAGTTGGTGCGCTGACGGTCGCCGTATCGACGGTCAGCTTCAACGTGCCACCCCTTATTGCTCTCATCGCTGCGCCAGTCACTTCGGCCGGGCTCGCCTATGTCCTGGGGCTGCCGCTGTTGCGGCTTCGAGGTCACTACCTTGCCTTCGGAACGCTCGCAGTGTTGCTGCTCGTCGGCGCCTTGATGGGTGGGGTTCCCATCCTGGGCGGCGGTGCGGGTATCGTCGGCATCCCCAGTCTCGGCATCGGGAGCCTCGTAGTGACTGGCCAACTGTTCTTCGCCTATCTTGCCCTCGCCGTGCTCGCCGTCACCATGGTGGTTTCGCGCAACGTCATCTCGAGCAGGTTCGGGCGCGGGGTGCGGGCAGTCGCGGGCAGCGAGTCAGCAGCAGCATCATCCGGTGTTCCGGTCCTTCGAACCAAGCTCGCTGTCTTTGCTCTGGCCGGAGGCTGCGCGGGGCTCGTCGGCGGCATCACCGCGTTCTTCATCCCGTACGTGAGCGCAGAATCGTTCCCGCCGTCTATGTCATTTACCTATGTGATTATGGCCGTCATCGGAGGCCTCGGGACGCTCTGGGGCGGTGTGGTCGGAGCGGTCGTCGTGTCCGTTCTCGTTCAGGCGCTCAACACCATCAGCAACATTCCCGGGACGCCGCCCATTGTCGGGTTGATCCTTCAGTACGCCGCCTACGCAATCATCCTCATCCTATTTCTGCTCTACATGCCCCGTGGCTTATGGCCGACGGTGGGCGATGCTGTGAAACGGCGACTGGCGAAGCGAGTAAAACGCAGTCAAACTGACTATTCTGATCAGCATGCCTGAAGATCGCGCCGAAGCGGCAGCGTCCGCCGTAACGCTCGTTTACCTGATCAAGCAGGTCGAGTCGGCGGTCCGCTCCCACATGGATGGCGTCGTGAACGCGGCGGGGTTGACCCTTCCGCAGTACACCGCCCTAACCGTCCTGGAGCGACGCCCGGGGATCACGGCGGCCGAACTGGCTCGGAACTCCTTCGTTCGTGCGCAGTCCATGGCTCAACTCGTCACCGGACTCGAGGAGCAGGGTCTCATTCATCGTGATCGTGACCCCAACAATCGACGACAGGTTCTGATCTCACTCACGTCGAGAGGGCAGAAAGTCTTGAATGGGGTTCGAGAACCGGTTGCGGGAGTCGAAGAGAAGATGATCTCGGTGCTCTCCCGCCACGACATCGTGGGACTTCGGCACAGCCTCCATGCCTGCCGCGTTGCACTGACCGGAACCGGCCCGCGCTAACCGCGTTTTTTCACCTTGTGGGCGCGTTCAATGAACTGTACTGGGCGCGCAGGTCGGCTTTGCGGATCTTGCCGGTTGCCGTTCGCGGAAGCTCTTCGACAACGATGATTGTCTTCGGCGTCTTATAGCGTGCGATCTTTCCCGCCAGATGGCGTTGAACATCTTCCGCCGTCACGACCGCGCCCTCTCGCGCAGTGACGATCGCGACGGGCACCTCGCCCCATTTGTCATCAGGAACACCGATGACGGCAACGGATCCCACCTGGGGCAACTCGATGATGAGCTTCTCGACTTCCGCTGGATAGACGTTCTCGCCGCCAGAGATAATCATGTCTTTCAGGCGATCGGAGATAAACAGGAATCCGTCGCCATCCTGATAACCAATGTCGCCGGTACGGAACCAGCCATCGGGGGTGACCGACTCGGGAGGAAGGTCAGGTGAGCCCCAGTAACGTCGGATGACGTTGGGCCCGGAGATTTGGATCTCGCCCCTCTCGCCTTGACCGACCGGTTCGCCGATGTCGTTGACGATGCGCATCTGGGTGAAGAAGTGCTGGACCCCCGACGATCCAATTTTTTTGCGAGTCCACTCCGGATGAAGGGTGGTCACGCCGGGCCCAGCCTCGGTCATCCCGTAGCCTCCCGTGAACGAGAGGCCCCGATCCTGGTAGGCATCGATGACTCGCAGCGGAACGGGAGAGCCCCCGCAGGTGAGCTTCTGCAAAGAGCTGATGTCACGTCGAGACCAGTCAGGGTGCTCAGCCATCATCTGGAAGGTTGTGGGCACGCCACTGATCCAGGTGGCGCGATAACGCTCGATCAGCTCGAGGGCAACGCCGGGGTCAAAGCGGGATTCGAGAACAACCGTCGCACCCTTGAGGAAGGCGGGAAGGGTACCCATCCCCAGTGAGGCGACATGGAACAGCGGCGAGATCATGAGTGCGACATCGCTGCTGACAAGGTCGTATTCTGCGAGAACGTTGAGGCAGCTCCAGGTCATATTGCCGTGCGATATTACGGCGCCCTTAGGTCGCCCGGTTGTGCCGGAGGTATACAGGATCATGGCGTCATCATCGAGGCCGACCTCGACGTCAACGAATGAGGTGGACGCGACGGACACCAGTTTGTCGTAGTCGGCTGCATCCTCGGGCGCCGACTCGCGGCTGCCGATCTCGATCAGCAGTGTGATGCCGGCGCTGGCCGCAGCCTTGCGGGAGATCGTGCCGAGAGCCTCAGAGAAGAAGAACGCGGCGGAGCCTGAATCGATAAGAGCGAGGCTAATCTCGGGTTCGGCGAGCCGGGTATTAATCGGCACAAAAATGCATCCCAGTGTCCCGGCCGCGAATAGCGTTTCCAGGAAAGCGGGGTGGTTGTCGCCAAGATAGGCGATACGGTCGCCGCCTTGAATTCCGCGCTGGCGCAACGCGTTGGCAAGCCGGTTTATCCGGTCGTCCAAGTCGCGATAGGACAACTCGCGACCTTCGAAGATTAAGGCTGGCTTAGCGCCGGATCCCAGAACTCGTCGGTGGATCCACGAACCGAGCCCGTTGTTCAACATCGACCCACCCTTCGCCCGCGCGCCGCGTAGGCAACTTCGAACCATATTGTCCTCGGGAAACCAGCTCCGAGCGTTACCAGATTACGGGCAATCGTTGATGTATTCAATTGTTGTGATCACATTGTGTTCCAGAGTAGTGGTGATTCGTCACGTTGGCATGTACGCGACGTAAGCCATCGCCAAAGCCGCAACAAAAACAGCGCCGATGATACTCACGGTGTTTGTGGCGCAGAACGCTGACGAAATGCGGCGCACTTCGTGCGCTTGGGCTCCAAGCGTTGGTAGCTTGTGAGCTGGTGGAGACTCACTGTGATTTAACTGTCACCGCAGACCTGCCCGAGGGGATCCAGTTGGCTGTCGAGGATGTAGCGTACGAGCAGATCCGCGCGGCGATCGCCGGCGGGGAGATGCATCCGAACGAGCGGCTGGTCGAGGCTGATCTGTCCGCTCGGTTCGGTGCGAGCCGAACCGCTGTGCGAACAGCGCTGGTGCGCCTCGGGCAGGAA
>JANXTJ010000271.1 GCA_025352485.1 Salinibacterium sp. | reverse complement strand
CGATGACGGAGCTGGACATCGGCTTTGTTGGGGAGGTCACCAGCATCGACGCCGCCATTTTGAAAACGCTGGTTGAGGATGAGTACGTGCCGATCGTGGCCTCGGTGGGGTCACCGTGCTCGTCGAACGTGATCGGGCCGGAGTAGCCGTCATAGTCGACGACTTTACCGTCGAGGATAATCTGGGCGCCCGACGCGAAGTCGGTTGCCTTCTTACCCTTGCCCGAACCACCGGAGACCTCCTGCAGCTTCGCGGCGATCTTGACGCCATCTGTCGAGTTCGCAGCGAGAGCGGCGAGCGCGATCAGCACGACGGCGTCGTAAGACTCCGGCGCGTAGCTGTAGTCCTTCAGCGCGGGGTTGATCTTCAGCAGGCGGCCGGTGAAGTCACCGAGCTTGCTCACGTCGAGGCCGGGCAGAGTGCCCTTGTCGCCCTTGAGCGCTCCCGCAGCGAATACCTTGCTGTAGTCAGAAAGGTTTCCGTCAACGAAGTAGAGCGGGCCGGTGTATCCGGCACTCTTCAGCGCGGGGACGATGATCTTCGCCTCGTCGAACGTGACGAGGGCAACGGCGTCCGGCTTCGCAGCAAGAACCGTCGAGATCTGGGTCGTGAAGACCGTGTCACCCGTGTTGAACAGCGGCGATGCAACGACCTTGCCACCGGCAGCCACGAAGGTGTCGGTGAGCTTCTTCGTCAGGCCGGTGCCGTAGGAGTCGTTCAGCTCGATGATCCCGAGGTTCTGAACGCCATCGGCGGCGATCAGGTTTCCGAGAACTTCGCCCTGAAGCACGTCAGACGGAGCGGTGCGCCAGTAGAGGCCGTGGTCCGCGTAGTTCGTGAAGTCAATCGAGGTGTTGGCCGGAGAGAACTGGATGACGCCGGCGCCGGTGATCTGGTCGATGACCGTCTTGGATACACCCGAGGATGCAGCACCGATGATTGCCGAAACCTTCTGCGACAGCAGGTCGGTGACCGAAACCGTCGCGGTGTCGGTGGTGGTGTCACCCGAGTCGCGGTAGGCGACGTCGATCTTGATGCCAAGGTTCGCGTCGTTGACATCCTTGACGGCAAGGGCAACGCCGGCTTCTTCGGGCGGGCCGAGGAACGCGAGGGTGCCACTCTGCGGAAGGATGGTGCCGATCTTGAGGGTCAGCGGCGCACGCGGGCCAGAGGTCTTGGTGCCGGTGGAGGCGGCAGCGCAGCCACTGAGTACGAGGGCACTTACTCCGACGATGGCAATGCCACCGAGGATCGACTTCAGGGACCGCGAGCGCGAGGCCTTAGCCTTCACGAATACGCTCATGTTGCTCCTTGCAATTGAATGTGATGGGACACAGCTCTGCCAAGCAATGCTGTCTTGTTACGGTAATGCTTGAGTGTTTCAACCGCGTAACGTCGGGCAAGATCGTTACCTTCCGTGACCTAGCGTCACTTGCCGCCGCCGGCGACGATGCCGTTCACATAATCAAAAGTGTTCTGGGCATTGAAGGTGTACAGCCCGTAAAACGCGGGGGTCGG
Organism: Salinibacterium sp.; assembly: GCA_025352485.1. Lineage (GTDB taxonomy): Bacteria > Actinomycetota > Actinomycetes > Actinomycetales > Microbacteriaceae > Rhodoglobus. Next base: position 6,730 of record JANXTJ010000271.1, on the reverse strand, counting down.
GTCTCCCGCTGCGGTGAAATTCAGCGGCCCAGCGATGCCGTCGTAGTCGATCGCATCCCCCGCGGCGATGACCTCGAGACACTCCGCGAATGTCGTGCACTTGATCCCGCCCCGGGATACCGCCGGTAACGCCGCGGCGATCGCCGGCCCCGCGTCATCTCGGGCCACGACCGCCGCCAACGCCGCCATGATGGTGGCGTCATACGCCTCCGGTGCGTAGCGGTAGCTGCCCAGTTGCGGGGTGACGGCCTTGAGCCGGGCGATGAAGGCGTCATCCGCCCTCGCGCCCTCGATGATGCCGTTTACCCCGGTGAGCGAACCGGCGGGCAGTGCCTGCGAGTAGTCCCCGGTGTTCTGGGTGGTGAGCCAGAGTTTTGCGCCGCCGAAACCGGCACCAACCAACCCGGTAATGAGCGCCCTGGTGAGATCGAGTGAGCTGTATGCGGTTGCCAACACCACCGCGTCCGGCTTACCTGCCACGACCGCGGCAATGATGGGTGCGAAGTCGGTGCTGGACGCGGGCACCGGCTCGGCAAACAGGCTGCCTTTGCCCGCCGCCAGCCCTGCCGCCAGCGTCGGCACGATCGCGTTGCCCAGATCATCGTCGGTGTAGACCAGGGCGACCTTCTGGCCGCTCTGTGCGGTGAGCGTCTTGGCGAGAGCCCAACCCTGATCGCCGTAGGTCGGGATCGTGCGTAAGAAGAGCCCGCCGTCATCCGCGATCGTCAGCCCGGGAAAGGTCGCCGCCGGGGAGATCATCGCCACCCTGGCCGCCACGAGTGCGGGGATGAGCCGCTGGGCCAGAACGGACGAGCTCGGTCCGATCACGACATCCGCCTTGTTCGCCACCAGATCGGCCAAGGATGCCTCCGCTGTCGTGGTACTCGCATCGCCGGAATCCCGCGGAAGCAGCTCGACCGGCTTGCCATTCACCCCGCCGGTCGCGTTGATTTCGGCGACCGCCACCGCTACCGCGGCGGCCTGAGCCGGGCCGAGGAAGGCGAAGGTGCCGGACGTCGGGATCAGGGTGCCGATGCGCAGGACGCCATCGCCAGACATGGGCTTCGGCGTGGAGGACACGCCGGCACTGGGCCGCGCTGTGGGCCCAGTGCTGGGCACCGACGCGCTACAGGCGACCAGCACCCCGACGACGGTTAACGCCACCACAAGAGCGCCCACGATGCGACGTCGGCGAGCGATTCGGGTCACCGTTGTATTTTACCGAGCGGGAGATCGGCCCACCTACAGTTCGGTCACGCTACGGCGTGCCCTCGCCGACGGCGGCGGCCGCGGACCGCTGGCGGATGCCATGGGCAAACATGTCGACGGTGAGAATAGCCAGCGCGAACCAGACGATGCCGAATCCGAGCCAGCGCGCCGGCGGCATGTCTTCGTGCAGCAGCAATACCCCGGCCACGAGCTGTATGAGGGGGGAGATGTATTGCACGAGCCCGAGGTAGACCAGCGGCAACCGTCGTGCGGCAGAGGCGAAGAGCAGCAGGGGCACCGCGGTGGCCACGCCGAGGCTCAGGGTGAGCGCGGTGTGCAATGGACCAACAGTGCCCACCGTGAGGCCGGTGCTGGTCGCAATGACGATCAGGGTGATCAGGGCCAGGGGGCTCAGAACCGCCGTCTCAACGGTGAAGCCGCCGATGGCATCCGCGCGCGCGCCCACCCGCTTCTTGATGAGCCCATAAATACCGAAGCTGAAGGCCAGGGCGACGGTGATCCACGGGAAAGCCCCGTAACCGACGGCAATGACGACGACCGCCAGCACGCTGACGCCGATGGCGACCCATTGGGCCGGTCGCAGCCGCTCCCGCAGCAGGATCACCCCGAGGAGCACAGTGACAATCGGGTTCGTGAAATAGCCCAGTGCCGCCTCGATGATGTGTCCACTGACGCTGGCAAAAACATAAACGAGCCAGTTGACGAGAATAAAGATTGCGGCGGCGGTGAGCGTGAGTAAGGCGGTGCGGTCTCGGAAGATGGCGAACAGTCGGCCCCAGCCTCGCGTCACGGTGACCAGTACGAGACAGAAGACCAGCGAGAGCACAATGCGCCACGCCACGATCTCGACCGCACCCGAGGGTCGCAGGCCGAAGAACAGGACAGGCAGGAAGCCCCACAGGAGGTACGCGACAAGGGCTAAGACGAGCCCGCGACCCGACACGCGCTCGGACATGGTTGCGGGGGCAGATGACACGCTCGCCAGCCTATGCCCGGGTTAACGAACGAGGAGCCCGGATGCAATGCATCCGGGCTCCTCGACAGTAATTTGTTAGCGAACGACCACGGCGAGCACGTCGCGTGCGGACAGGACGAGGAGGTCCTCGCCGCCGTACTTGACCTCGGTTCCGCCGTACTTCGAGTAGATGACCTTGTCGCCTACCGCGATGTCGAGGGGGACGCGGTTTCCGTTGTCATCGATCCGACCCGGACCAACCGCGACGACCTCGCCCTCCTGGGGCTTCTCCTTCGCGGTGTCAGGGATGACGAGGCCAGACGCGGTGGTCTGCTCGGCCTCTACCTGCTTGATGACAATTCGATCCTCGAGCGGCTTGATGGACACCGACACGGTTGACCTCTTCTTTCTGAAAACTTTGGGGCTGGCACACTCCCTGCGAGAGTGCCAGATCAACTATAAGGCTTCGTTGGCACTCGATCAATGTGAGTGCCAATTCCCGCCAGCAATCGACTACCGTTGCCCCATGGACGAGGCCGAGCTGCGCGAATTGCTCTCCGTGGCGGGGCTGCGACTGCTCGATTCGCTGCCGGCCTGGGAGTCCACCGCAGACGTCGTGCGTACCGTCTCCGAGTTGCGCAAAGCCGGCCACTCCCCCGCGCTGGTGGCCGCGGTGCTGAGTCAATCGAAACTGCGCGCGAAAGCTGCGGCGAAATTCGGGCCGTTCGCGGCATCCATGCTGTTCACAGAGGCTGGGCTCGAACAGGCCACCCGGCTCAGCGTCGCCGCCCTCCATGCCGGGCGTTTTCAGCGCGCCGGGCTGCACTGGATCGCCGACCTCGGCTGCGGCATTGGGGCGGATGCCCTCGCCCTCGCCGCGCTCGAACTCGAAGTTACCGCGGTGGAACTCGACGAGGCAACGGCTGCCATCGCGGCCTACAACCTCGCCCCGTGGGCCAATGCTCGGGTGGACCATCACGACGCCGAGACGTTCGTCCTTACGGGTGTCGACGGGGTCTACCTCGATCCCGCGCGCAGAAATGAGTCGAAGCGTCTGCGCAACCCCGCCGACTGGTCGCCCTCGCTAGATTTTGCGTTCGACCTCGCGCGGCGCTACCCCACCGGGATCAAACTCGGGCCGGGCGTCGACCGCGACCTGATCCCCGCTGAGGCCGAAGCGCAGTGGGTCTCCGTCGATCGGGATGTCGTCGAACTGGGGCTGTGGTTCGGCCCTCTTGCCCGCGACGGGGTGCGCCGCAGCGCGCTCGTGGTGGGCGCGCACGGCACGGCCGAGCTCGTTGCGTCGGCCGACAGCGCGGATGCCGACGTCGGCAGCCTCGGATCGTACGTCTACGAGCCGGACGGCGCCGTCATCCGTGCCCGACTCATCGGCGATCTCGCCCGCAGCCTCGACGCCAGAATGCTGGACACCTCGATTGCGTACCTCACGGCAGACAGCGCCATCGCCACGCCCTTCGCGACCTGCTTTCGGGTGCTGGAGAGTTTTCCGCTCGATCAGCGCATCCTGAAGCGTGAGATTGCCGCCAGGGGTATCGGCACGCTCGAGATCAAGAAGCGGGGGGTGGACATCGACCCAGCGACTTTCCGCACGGCACTCGCGCCGAAAGGCACGAACAGCGCCACCCTGATTCTTACCCGGCTGGCCGGCAAGCGGCGTGCGCTGCTGGTTGAGCGGGCTTAAGACCGCGTGCTCGCGCCGGTGATTTTCAGCATTGACAATGGGACAAGAGGAGGAAGAGTCCGCCCCCGATCAGGGTCAGTACTATGGCGGTGACGAGGGCGGCGGTGGCTAAATCCTTCCCGGCTCGAGCCGACTTGGCGATCTGGGCTAGCGCGATGATGGCGAGGACAATGCCGAGAATCGGGAAGACGATCGCCGCGATCATCGCTAGGACGGACAACGCGCTGGCTGTTTGCGGAACTGGTGCCGCATCGGTGGGGGTGGCGGCCGGACGGGAATCGGTCATCGTGCGGGGCTCCTTTGAAAAAATTCCGGTTCCGGTACGAGCTGAATTCGTTAGTCATGTTCGCGCGACTCTCCGTCGCGCTTCCGGGCTTTAGGCTGAGCCGGGCCTGCTGATAAAGATGAAGTACATGATGACAAGGCCGATGTGGATCGCCATGACGACGAGACCCAGGATGAATCCGGCGAGCGCGAGGCCGCGGCCAGCCTGACCTGTTTTTTTGATCTGCCCCAGAGCGATAGCACCCGCCATGATGCCGGCCAAGGGAATGAAGAACGCAACGACCGGAGCGACGATCGACCACACATTTGTCGAACGGCCAGGCCCGAGTGTCGGGACGATAGGCGTCGCGGCGGGGACAGCGGAATCGGTCACAGTGGAAGCTCCTCTAGGAAATACCGGTATGGACGCAGCCAATATTATATATGCAACTCGCGACTGCCGGCTTCACCGCCACGCTCAGCGGGTAAGGCCACGCTCATTTCGTGTGAAACGCTCCGCGGCTTACGCCCCATTTACTACCGCCATTGCTAGGTCGAAAAGGCCGGCAAACGCAACGACGGCCAAGGCGCATAGCGTGAAGAAGGCGCCGACCATGAAACCGGCGAGCGCAAGGCCGTGGCCGGCCTGACCCGTCTTCTTTATCCGGGCCAGAGCGATCAGGCCCACGATGACGCCAGCGGGCGGAAAAACGAACGCTCCGATCAGCGCGATGATCGACAGCACGCTTCGTGAACGACAGGGCCTCGATATCGGGGCGGTCGGCGCGGTGGCGGCGGAATGGGCATCGGAATCGATCACGGCGGGAGCTCCTCTCGGGAATGCCGGTTCCGGCACGCGCCATATTCTATAGTCACGCGTTATCCGGATTCCTCTCCACCACCTCACAAGCGAGAGGCCCGCGCCTAAAGGAGCGGGCCCACAGAAGCCAGCTCAGCCGCGCCCTCGCACGTTTTGCGAGAAACGCTCGGCAGCCCGCTTGCGGCTAGTGGCTGTAACCGCCGTAGCTGGCAACGCTGGCAATAATGACAACGTAGATAATGAAGCCGATGATGTAGAGAAACGTGAAGGCAGCGCCGACGATGACGCCGGCGAGCGCGAGACCGTGGCCCGCCTCACCCGTCTTTTTGATCTGGCCAAGGGCGATAGCGCCCACGATGATGCCAGCCAACGGAATGACAAACGCCCCGATGAGCGCGATGATCGACAGCACGTTTGTCGAACGGACGGGCCCTGCCGTCGGGGCAATGTACGGGGTGGGCGGAACAGCGGGATCGGTCATGATCGAAAGCTCCTTAGGAAAGTGCCAATTTCGGCGCAGCCCATAATCTCGCAGCACACCGGCACTGTCAACGCGCTTTCGTTGCTGGCCCTGGTCGGCCCGTCGGCGCGGTTGCGCCTAAGTCGAGGACCAGTCAGGCCTGAATGGTGGTCACCGGCAGCGTGGAATCCGCCCCAAAGCCCAGGGCGGAGGGGGCGTGACCCGCCATGATCAACTGAGCTCCGAGGGCCGCGATCATGGCGCCGTTATCGGTGCAGAGCGCGAGGGGCGGAATCCGTAGTTGGATGCCCGCGGCCGCGCAGCGCTCGGCCGCCACTTCGCGCACCCTGGCATTGGCCACCACGCCGCCGCCGAGCAGCAGTCGGGGCACTGAGTGGTCGGCACACGCGGCGAGGGCCTTGCTGAGGAGCACATCGACGACGGCTTCCCGAAAGCTGGCCGCGACATCCGCTACCGGAACCTCGTTGCCGTTGTCTTGTTCGCGCTCGACCCAGCGCGCCACGGCCGTCTTCAGCCCCGAAAATGAGAAGTCGTAGCGGTGCGCCACCATGTCTTTGGGCTGGCTGAGCCCGCGCGGGAAGCGGATCGCCTTCGGATCGCCGCCGCTGGCGACCCGGTCGATCTGCGGTCCGCCGGGGTAGGGCAGACCGAGCAGGCGAGCCACCTTGTCGAAGGCCTCCCCGGCCGCATCATCGATCGTCTCGCCGAGCAGCTCGACATCGGATACCAGATCGCGCACCAGCAGCAGCGAAGTGTGGCCACCCGAGACCAGAAGGGCAATCGTCGGGTAATCGAAAGTGGCCTCGTCGAGTTGGTCGGCCCCGACGTGCCCGACGAGGTGGTTGACCGCGTAGATCGGCTTGTCCAGGGCGAGGGCGAGCGCTTTGGCCGCGGCGACCCCGACCATGAGGGCACCGGCCAGGCCCGGGCCGCTCGTGACGGCGATGGCGTCAATGTCGCCGAGACCGATTCCCGCTTCGGCGAGGGCTTGGCCGAGCGCGGGCGTGAGGGCTTCGAGGTGAGCCCTGGCCGCGACCTCGGGAACGACTCCGCCATAGCGAGCGTGCTCCAGCATGGATGACGCGATCACGTTAGCGAGCAGGGTCGAGCCTCGCACGATCCCGATCCCGGTCTCGTCGCAGCTGGTCTCGATGCCGAGCACCACGGGCTGGTTCACGCGATGCTCACCCGTGGTTTCTCGATCGTCAGACGCATGATCAGGGCATCGATTCCTGCGCCGTAATAGTTGGGCCGCTGGGCGATCTGCTCGAAGCCGAG
>JANXTJ010000269.1 GCA_025352485.1 Salinibacterium sp. | reverse complement strand
ACTTCAACTTGATGTTCAAGACGCACGTCGGCCCGGTGGAGAACGACACCGCGATCGCGTACCTGCGCCCCGAGACGGCCCAGGGCATCTTCGTGAACTTCGCGAATGTGCTCGGCGCCTCGCGCCTGAAGCCGCCGTTCGGCATTGGCCAGGTGGGCAAGAGTTTTCGCAACGAGATCACGCCGGGCAACTTCATTTTCCGCACCCGCGAGTTCGAGCAGATGGAGATGGAATTCTTCGTTGAGCCGGGCACAGACGAGCAGTGGCACCAGTACTGGATCGATGAGTCGATGCGCTGGTACACCGACCTCGGGATCAACCCTGACAACCTGCGCTTCTACGAGCATCCGGCTGAGAAACTGTCGCACTACTCCAAGCGCACCGTCGACATCGAATACCGTTTCCGTTTCGCCGGCAGTGAGTGGGGCGAGCTGATGGGCGTGGCAAACCGCACCGACTACGACCTGCGGACGCACTCAGAGGCATCCGGAACCGACCTGTCGTACTTCGACCAGACCAAAGACGAGCGCTGGATTCCCTATGTGATCGAGCCCGCGTTCGGTCTCACCCGGGCGCTGATGGCCTTCCTTTTGGATGCCTACGCCGAGGATGAGGCACCCAACGCGAAGGGCGGGGTCGACAAGCGCACCGTGTTGCGGCTCGATCGCAGACTCTCGCCCATCAAGGTGGCGGTGCTGCCGCTGTCCCGCAACGAACAACTCTCGCCGCTCGCGAAAGAGGTCGCCGCAGATCTCCGCAAGCTCTGGAACGTCGACTTCGACGATGCTGGGGCGATCGGTCGCCGCTACCGTCGTCAGGATGAGATCGGCACGCCGTTCTGCGTCACCATCGACTTCGACTCCCTCGACGACAATGCCGTGACCGTGCGCGAGCGCGACACCATGGCGCAGGAGCGCATCCCGCTCTCCGGCCTGCGCGGATACCTCGCCGGGCAGCTGATCGGCGCGTAGCCCGGGCTCCGGGCTCCGGGCACGGGCCCGGGAATACGGCGGGCGGGTCGGCGTTGGGTATGACGTGAACGAAGCGATCAAGGTAGACATCTGGTCAGACGTGCAGTGCCCCTGGTGCTACATCGGCAAACGCAAGTTTGAGGCGGGCACGGCGCAATTCCATGCCGACGGCGGTGGCGAGGTTGAGGTCGAATACCACTCCTTCGAGCTGGCTCCCGACACCCCGGTCGACTTCGACGGCAGCCCGGCCGATTATTTGGCCCAGCGCAAAGGGATGTCACTGGAGCAGGTCATCCCGATGCTGGAGCGGGTGACCGGTGTGGCCGAGAGCGTCGGGCTCGCCTTCGACTACGACCACGTTCACCAGACCAACACGGTGATCTCACACGAGCTGATCCACTTTGCCAAGTCGAAGGGGCGTCAACTCGAGATGAAGGAACGCCTGCTGGAGGCCTATTTCGTTAACGGTGAGCACGTCGGCCGCATCCCGGATCTGGTGGAAATTGCAGCAGGGCTCGGCTACGACCGTGCCGAGGTGACCGAGGCTCTGGAGTCGCACCGGTTCCTCGCCGACGTCAAGGCCGATGTTGCGCTGGCCAGCGAGTACGGTATTCAGGGCGTGCCGTTCTTCGTGATCGACGGCAAGTACGGGGTGTCCGGCGCGCAGGAGGCACAAACGTTCGCTAACGTGCTGGCACAGGTTCGGTCAGAGAAAGAAGCACCGCAATGACGAGTTCAACCACGATGCCCATCAAGATCGTGACGTTGCTCCCGCTCGGCGATGCCACAGCAGCCGCCTGTGACGGAGACTTTTGCGTGATCCCCGACCACCACACGCAGGCCGTCGTCAACCGCAAATTGGACGACGACGCCGTCTGACCGGTGGGCCCCAGCTCAGTGGGGCGCGGTCGGCCGGTAGGCGCGGTAGGCCGAGGGCAGCGACGTCACAGCCCGAGGGTCAGCCGCATCCCTTCCAGCGGAAGCACAACCAGGTAGAGCGCGACCGGAGCCGCTAGCCAGCTCACCACATACACATTTCCGGGCGCGTTCGAGGTCACCCCAGCCTTCTTGAGGGCCAGGCGCCTGGCGATGAAGTATGCCAGCGGGGGCAGCAGCAGCACCCAGAACGGGGATGCCGCGGCAAGATTTCGCCGGCGCAGGCTCGCGACATCGACGATGACCAGTGCGATCACGAGTGCGATCACCCCGAGGCCGAAGGTCAGGGCGCCCACGTTCGTGGTGGTCACCCCGGCGTAAAATCCGACAACCTGCAGAGGTACGAGGAGTAGGGGTACCAGCGCCAGCAGCCAGATGGCCGGCGTATTGGGCGAACCGGCCGTGCGCACGGGCGTCAGCATCTTCATTGGCGAGTACTGCTGCGAGTACGGAACGTAAGGTGCGCCGTGATCGCGCAGGGTGCCACCGAACGGCACCGCAGCCTGGCTCACGGCGATCAGCGGCAGGGGAACGGCCGCCACCACTGCAGGGCTGGAGTGGCCGCGGCGGCGATCTCGAAGCGGGAGCGAATCGACGGGCCGGGCCGTGGGCAGCCACGGGTCGGGCGCGGCGGTCGCCGGAGCGACGGTGTACGGATCCGGCATGGTGTGCGCCGTCCACTCACCGCCGTCCCACCAGCGCAACTGTGCCGGTGATACCGGATCCCTGAACCAACCGGCCGGAGGCACGCTGGGGGGCTGCGTCGCCCCCACAGAACTTGGATCAGGCACGGGCTTCTCCCTGCCGCCAGTCTAGAAAAAGCCGTGCGGTCCCTCGATCCCCCGTTTGGGAGGCACTCGCGGCCCCCACGCAGGCATCGCGACCCGTTCACGGGAGGCACCAACAGGAGGCCCCAGCAGCAGGCCCCAGCAGCAGGCATCAGGCCACCCCAGCAGCTCGGCAGCAGTCTTGGCGCATTCACCGTCAACAGGACATTCTTCAGCGCCGGGAGATGTCCTGTTGACGGTGAGCGAATTGCACGATGACGCCGGCCACGCCCGGCGGCAGCACCAGCGTGCAGCACCAGCTTGCGGCTCCATGCGAATCAGCCGACGTAACCCCGTCGCGCCCACTGCATGAGCTGCGTGCCGGTCGAATCTTCCGGCGCTCGCTTGACGACTTCCGGCGGGATGCGCACCATCGCCGCAATCACCGGTCGCGCTGGCAGCGGCGAATTGTGCAGTGCCACCGCCCGCACCCGCTTGTTGACGACAGCACCGAGCACGGCGCCGACGGCGAAGCCAACCGGGAGCACAAAGAGGTTCACGACGGTGGGCAGGCCGGCGAGGGAGCCGAGAACGAAGAAGACCAGCACCCCCACGGCGGCGCCGACCGCGATGGCGAATCCCCAGCGCTCATGTCGAGCGTTTGCGGCATCCCACGCTCGCTGATCGTTGAGCTGATACAGCATCTGCTCGCGCGGAAGCTCGCTCACCCAGAGCTTGCCCTCGTGGCGAAACACCCAGGGGTTGTCTTCCAGAGCCATCAGTGCCGCACCCTCGCCAGAGCGGCACCGCGCGGTCGTTCGGGAATTTCTGGGAGAATTGCCACATGTCCATTCTCGCCGACGCGCATCGCACTACGGTGCCGACCCTGAACATCGGGCCCATCGCGCTCGATGTGCCGGTGGTACTTGCGCCCATGGCGGGGATCACGAACACCGCGTTTCGCCGGCTGTGTCGCGAATATGGGGCCGGGCTGTACGTCTCCGAGATGATCACCAGCCGCGCTCTGGTCGAGCGTACGGCCGAGAGCATGCGGCTCATTCGGCACCACGAATCGGAGACGCCACGCAGCATCCAGCTCTATGGAGTCGACCCCAAAACGGTGGCGGAGGCGGTCACGATGTTGGTTGCAGAAGACCGAGCTGACCACATCGATCTGAACTTTGGATGCCCGGTGCCCAAGGTCACCAAGAAGGGTGGGGGAGCCGCCCTGCCGTGGAAGCTCGGACTCTTTCGCGACATCGTCGAATCCGCCGTGAAGGCCGCCGCCGATCGACCGCTCACCATCAAGATGCGCAAGGGCATCGACTCCGATCACCTCACCTATCTCGAGGCCGGTCGCATCGCCGAGGGGGCAGGGGTTGCGAGCATTGCGTTGCACGCGCGCACCGCCGCCGAGTTCTACTCCGGCAGCGCAGACTGGTCGGCGATTGAGAAGCTCAAGACCGCGATAACCGGCACGCCGGTGCTGGGCAATGGCGACATTTGGAGCGCGGATGACGCCATGCGCATGATCGACGAAACCGGCTGCGATGGCGTGGTGGTGGGCCGTGGTTGCCTCGGCCGCCCGTGGCTGTTCGGAGACCTCGCAGCGGCGTTCCGCGGCGAGAAGCTCAAGGCCGAACCGAGTCTGGGGTTCGTGGCAACAGCCTTTCGGCGGCACGCTGAGCTGCTCGTGGAGTTTTTCGAGGACGAGGATCGGGCCTGCCGCGACATCCGCAAACATGTTGCGTGGTATTTCAAGGGCTATGCCGTCGGTGGCGACCTTCGTGCCGCGTTGGCGACCGTCAAGGATCTTGCGCAGCTCGACGAATTGCTCGCGCGCCTCGACGGCGACGCGCCGTACCCGGGTGCCGACGCCGAAGGCCAGCGCGGTCGAGCGGGAACGCCGAAGAAGCCGTCGCTGCCGTATGGCTGGCTCGACAGCCGCGAACTGCAGGAGACTCATCGCGCCGAGCTCTCTCTCGCCGAGTCGAGCGTTAGTGGCGGATAGCTACTCGGAGGCCGATGCCCAGCGCTGGTTTCCGGAAGAACACTCGAGTCGCCGCAGCGACTTTGCCCGTGACCGTGCCCGCGTGCTGCACTCCAGCGCGTTGCGCCGGCTGGCCGCCAAGACTCAGGTGCTCTCGCCGACCGCAGGGCTCGATTTTGCCCGCAACCGCCTGACCCACTCGCTGGAGGTCGCGCAGGTCGGTCGCGAGCTCGGCACCAGCCTCGGGCTCGACCCGGATGTCGTCGACACTGCGTGCCTCGCCCACGACCTCGGGCATCCGCCCTTCGGGCACAATGGCGAGCGTGCCCTCAACACCTGGGCCGCAGACATCGGTGGGTTCG
>JANXTJ010000257.1 GCA_025352485.1 Salinibacterium sp. | reverse complement strand
ATAGCCGGGCGGCGGCACCAGAACGCCAGCAGTGCCCGGAACGGTCTCCATCAGGATCGCGGCGATCGAGCTCGCCCCCTCACCGACGATGACGTGCTCGAGGTGCTGCAGCGCCCGCTCGGTTTCCTGCTCTGGCGTCGTCGCCCAGAATTCGGAGCGGTAGAAGAATGGCCCGAAGAAGTGTGCATGTCCGCGCGAGTACTCATTGGGAATGCGGCGCCAGTCGCCGGTCGCGACGATCGCGGCCCCGGTGTTGCCGTGGTACGAACGATAGGTCGAGAGCACCTTGTCGCGACCGGTCGTGAGCCGCGCCATCCTGATGGCATTCTCGTTGGCATCCGCACCGCCGTTGGTGAAGAACACCTTGTTGAAATGGGCGTCTGCCTTGGTGATGATGCGTTTGGCGGCCTCGCCACGCATCACGTTTGCGGTGGCAGGAGCGACCGTCGTGAGGGTGTCTGCCTGCGCCTTGATCGCGGCGACCACGGCGGGATGCTGGTGCCCAATGTTGGTGTTGACGAGCTGGCTGGAGAAGTCGAGATAGTCCTTACCGTCGTAGTCCCAGACGTGGCTGCCCGAACCTCCGGCAATCACCAGCGGCGTGAGGGCGCCCTGCGCCGACCAGGAGTGAAAGACGTGCGCCCGGTCGAGGTCGTAGGCGAGTTTGCCCTCGGTGGGGTTGGCGGGTCGCTGCTCGGTCATTGGCGTTCCTTCGTCGGTGAAGCGGGTGGGGGGATGATCCCCGCCACCCGTTCAGAGTACTGCCGCGCTATGGGCGGTCACTCTTCGCGAGCACCACTTCACGCAACGCCGGCATGACGGTCTCCCCGTACACCCGCAGCGTCTCTTCCTTGTTGTCGTGCTGCAGGTAGCCGGCGAACTGGTCCACGCCGAGTTCTTTGAGCGCGGTGAGCTTCTGAATGTGCTGTTCGGCGGTGCCGAGCACGCAAAACCGGTCAACGATCTCGTCGGGCACGAAGTCGGCGTGCGTGTTGCCGGCCAGCCCATGCTGGTTGTAGTCGTAGCCCTCGCGCGCCGTGATGTAGTCGGTGAGTGCCTGCGGGACGGAACTGTCGGCACCGTACTTGGCGACGATATCGGCCACGTGGTTTCCCACCATCCCGCCGAACCAGCGGGTCTGATTGCGCATGTGTTCGATGTCGGTTCCGATGTACATCGGGGCCGCGACGCAGAACTTGATGGCCATCGGGTCACGGCCAGCGGCCGCCGCGGCCGCCCGCACCGTGGTGATCATCCATTCGGCAATGTCGAGATCGGCGAGCTGAAGGATGAAGCCGTCGCCCACCTCCCCGGTGAGCTTCAGGGCGAGCGGCCCGTAGGCGGCGACCCACACCTCTACCTCAGAGCCGTGCGACCACGGAAACTGCAGCTGCGCCCCGTTGTACTCGACCGACCTGCTGTTGGCGAGTTCGCGGATGACGTGAATCGATTCGCGCAGCGTCTTCAGTGTGGTGGGCGCGCCGTTGGTCACCCGCACGGCGGAATCACCGCGGCCGATGCCGATGATCGTGCGGTTGCCGTACATCTCGTTGAGCGTGGCGAACACGGACGCCGTGACCGTCCAGTCGCGCGTGGCCGGGTTGGTGACCATCGGCCCGACCTTCACCCGGTGGGTGGCACCGAGGATCGCGCTGTAGATGACGTACGGCTCCTGCCAGAGCAGGTGCGAGTCGAACGTCCACACGTATTCGAAGCCGTACTGCTCTGCCAGCGTGGCGAGGTAGACCGTGCGTGAAGCGGGCGGGTTTGCTTGGAGGACTGCTCCGAATTCCATCTGCTGCGATTCCTTAGATGAGGTATTGGGTGAGGCCGCGCTTGAGGTACTTGCCGTCGCCCCTGGCACCGAGATACTGGCCACCATCGACAATCGTCTTGCCGCGGCTGATGACCGTGTCGACGTGGCCGTCGATCTCGTAGCCTTCCCAGGCCGAGTAATCCATGTTCATGTGGTGGGTCTGCGCGCTGATCGAGGTGTGACCGTTGGGGTCGTACACCACGATGTCGGCGTCAGCCCCCGGCGCGATGACACCCTTCTTGCCGTACAGCCCGAACATGCGAGCCGGGGTCGTGCTCGTGAGCTCCACCCAGCGCTCTAGCGTGATCTGGCCCGTGACCACACCCTGATACATGAGATCCATCCGGTGCTCGATCGAGCCGATGCCGTTGGGAATCTTGCGGAAGTCGCCGACCCCGAGCTCCTTCTGGCCCTTCATGCAGAACGGGCAGTGGTCGGTAGAGACCATCTGCAGGTCGTTAGTGCGAAGCGCCTGCCACATCGCATTCTGATGGCCGTCTTCGCGGGCGCGCAGCGGCGTGGAGCACACCCATTTGGCGCCCTCAAAGGTGCCCCACTGCGGATCCCCGGTCGCGCCGAGCTGATCTTCCAGCGACAGGTAGAGGTATTGCGGGCAGGTCTCGCCGAAGACGTTTTGCCCTTTGTCTCTGGCCCAGGCGACCTGCTCGACGGCCTGCTTGGCGCTGACATGCACGATGTAGAGCGGCGCCCCTGTGACGTTGGCGAGCATGATCGCGCGATGGGTTGCCTCTTCCTCGAGCTGCCAGGCACGCGCGATGCCGTGATAGTAAGGATCGGTTTTGCCCGCCGCGACGAGCTGTTCCGCGAGCACGTCGATCGCCGGCCCATTCTCGGCGTGCATCATGGTGAGAAGGCCTAGGCCCGCGGCCTTCTGCATGGCCTGAAGGATCTGCCCATCGTTGGAGTAGAAGACCCCGGGGTAGGCCATGAACATCTTGTAGCTGGAGATGCCCTCGTCGACCAGATTTTCCATCGCCTTCAGGGATGCCTCATCGACGCCGCCCATGATCTGGTGAAAGCCGTAATCGATCGCGCAGTTATTCGCGGCCTTCTGATGCCACACCTCGAGGCCATCCTGAAGCCGCTGGCCGGTGGTCTGCACCGCGAAATCGATGACCGAGGTCGTGCCACCCCAGGCGGCGGCCCGCGTACCGGACTCGAAGGTGTCTGATGCCGCTGTGCCGCCGAACGGCAACTCGAAGTGGGTGTGCGCGTCGATCCCGCCCGGAATCACGTACTTGCCGGTCGCGTCGATGACCGTGTCGACACCCGCCGACAGGTCGGTTCCGAGCAAAACCGAGCCGGGGCTCAGCAGCGCGACGATCTTCTCGCCGTCGACGAGAACGTCGGCGGCGACCCTGCCGGTGGCGGAGACAACGGTGCCGCCGGTGATCAGTGTGGTAGCCACGGCCGGCCCTACGGCTTCGAAATCGACGTGTAGGAGTCGGGGCGACGGTCGCGGTAGAACTGCCAGTCGTCGCGCATTTCCTGCACCATGCCCAGGTCAAGGTCGCGGATGATGAGCTCCTCGTCAGTGCCTGATCCGCGCTCGCCGACGAAGTTGCCGCGCGGGTCAATCACCTGGCTGGTGCCGTAAAAATCGACGGCAAGCTCGCCGTACTCGTTGTCTTCGCGACCCACCCGGTTGGGCTGGAGCACGAAATATCCGTTGGCCACCGCGGCACACGGCCCCTCGACCTCCCACAGCCGGTTGGAAAGCCCCGGCTTGGTGGCATTCGGGTTGAAGACCATGTGAGCACCGTTCAGGCCGAGCTCACGCCATCCCTCGGGAAAGTGCCGGTCGTAACAGATGTACAGGCCGATCTTGCCGACCGAGGTGTCGAACACCGGGTAGCCGAGGTTACCGGGACGGAAGTAGAACTTCTCCCAGAATCGGTCGAGGTGCGGGATGTGGTGCTTGCGGTATTTGCCGAGGATCGTGCCATCGGCCTCGACCACGACCGCCGTGTTGTAGTACACGCCGGTGATGTCTTCCTCGTAAATGGGCAGGATCATGACCAGGTTGAGCTCTTTGGCCAGTTGCGCAAAACGTTGCACGATCGGCCCGTCGGCCGGCTCGGCATACCGGTAATACTTCTTGTCTTCGGTGATGCCGAAGTACGGGCCGTAAAACAACTCCTGAAAGCAGATGACCTGAGCGCCATCCCGCGCGGCATCCCTGGCAAATTTCTCGTGTTTGGCGATCATCGACTCCTTGTCGCCCGTCCACGTCGTCTGGGTGATTGCTGCACGAACAACTGCCATCAGGAACCTCCGAAGGTGCCCCGGCATTCGGGGCGAACGTTCCCTATTGTTTCGCTTCGGGGCGACCGCGTAAATAGACTTGCTGTTTGCAGACCCGTGCGCCGTGTATGGCGTGGTTCTTCGCCCACAGGATGGGGCGGATGGCCTGCTCGGCTTTCTCACCAGAGTCGACCCCAGCCCACCCCCGCCTCTGGAAGGTTCGCCTTGCGCATCCTGTTCCGCACCACCCCGGTTCTTTTGCTCACCACCCTCGCACTCGCCGGCTGCGCCACCACGTCGACCGCCGCCGCCCCCGCTCCGACCGCCGCGCCCGTCACGGTCAGTAACTGCGGCACTCCGGTAACTTTCGCCACGGCACCGAAGCGGGTCATCACCATCAAATCCACCTCGACGGAGATGCTTCTCGCGCTGGGTGTCGGTGATCGGATCGTGGGCACCGCCTTTCAGGATGGCCCGCTACCCCCGGGGCTTGCCCAGAGTGCGCCCACCCTCACCTCGATCTCTGACCAGTTTCCGAGCGAAGAGGTCGTGCTCAACAAGCAACCTGACCTGGTTTTTTCGGGCTGGGAATCCGCCTTTGCGCCCGACGCCGCGGGTGCGCGCAGCGAACTTTCACGGCTCGGAATCGCCTCATATGTCGCCCCCGCCGCCTGCCGCAGCACCGGCCAGCCCGCGAAGCTCAGCTTCGACAGCGTTTTCGGCGATATCGGCCAGGTGGCATCGATCTTCCGCGTGGATGCCACACCGCTACTCACCGCACAGAAGAAGCAGTTGGCCGCCATCTCGCCGGTCGGCGCAGGCCGCACCGCGTTTTGGTACTCCTCGGGAACCGACACCCCGTACGCGGGAGCCGGCCTCGGCGCCCCCGAACTGGTGCTAGAGACGGTGGGGTTGAAGAACATCGCCGCCGACGTGAACTCGAGTTGGGCGCCGTTGAGTTGGGAATCCGTGGTGGCGGCAGACCCCGACTTCATCGTGCTCATCGACGCGAGCTGGAATACCGCGCAGAAGAAAATCGACATGCTCGCCGCCAACCCCGCCACGGCCAACCTCTCTGCCGTGAAAAATCACCGATACCTCGTGCTGCCGTTTGCGTCTGGCGAGGCCGGTGTGCGCAGCGTCGAGGCCGCCGCAGACCTCGAGAAGCAGATCAAGAAACTGGATGGCAACTAGCACCGCGGGGACAATGCCGGGGTGCCGGCTGCGACCCCTCGCCCTCGGAGCGGGGCTCGCGGTCATCCTCCTGCTTTCTCTTGTTGGCGCGGTGACGATCGGGCCGGCAGACATCAGGTTCGATGAGGTCTGGGCCGCCATCGGCAGCCACCTCGGACTCGGCAGCAGCCCCCTCTCGGTGCTGCGCGACGGAATCGTCTGGGAGCTGCGCCTGCCTCGGGTGCTCACCGCTGCGGCGGTGGGGGCTGGGCTTGCGGTTAGCGGTGCAGTGATGCAGGCGATCACCCGCAATCCGCTCGCGGAGCCGTACCTGCTGGGGCTGTCGTCGGGGGCATCTCTCGGGGCCGTTGCCGTGCTGCTTCTGGGGGCGGCCGTGCTTCTTCCCGTGGCGGCATTTGCCGGGGCGCTGCTGGCCCTCACCCTGACTCTCGCCCTCGCGAGCTCGCTCGGCGCACTCACGCCGACTCGGACGGTGCTTGCCGGGCTCGCCGTCTCGTCGCTGGCATCGGCGATCACCAGTCTGGTCATCTTCTGGACGGCCACCGGCGACTCCTACCGCGAAATTTTGGGCTGGCTTCTGGGATCGCTCGCGGGGGCGCGCTGGCCCGCCGTCGCGATCACGTTCGCCGCGATCCTGATCGTCGGCATCCCGATGATGCTGTCCGGGCGAGTGCTGGATTCCTTCGCCTTCGGCGACACCTCTGCGAAGGCGCTGGGCGTGAACGTGGGCGCCACCCGCTGGGGGATGCTCATTGCCACCGCGCTGTTGACCGGGGCCATGGTGTCGGTCAGTGGCTCGATCGGGTTTGTGGGGCTGATCCTGCCGCACGCGGTGCGCTTCATCGCCGGCCCTGGCCACCGCGCACTGCTGCCGCTATCGGCACTGGTGGGCGCGATCTTCCTGGTCTGGGCCGACACCGGTGCGCGCACGGTCTTCACC
>JANXTJ010000231.1 GCA_025352485.1 Salinibacterium sp. | reverse complement strand
CCGAGGGTAAATTTCGCAACGACTACCTGCAGCGCAACATCTTCTAGAGCATCCCGACACTGGTCACGCGCACCACGGGGACGCCGCGCTCTGCCGATTCCGCGAGGTCGACCGTCGCGCTGATGCCCCAGTCGTGGTCGCCAGCCGGGTCGTCGAGGATCTGGCGCACGCTCCACTGAGCGGCGTCCTCCGTGATCATGATGTTGGCGGGGCCGCGGGCGTCGCCACCGACGCCGAGCGCGTCGTGCTGGTCGAAGTAGTCGTCCATGGCGTCTGCCCATTCGTCCGCTCCCCAGCCGGATGCGGCATCCAACTCGCCGAGCGACGCCCAGTCTTCGAGCGCGGCCAGCTGCACCCGCCTAAACAGCTCGTTGCGCACGAGAACCCGGAAGGCCCGCAGATTGGTCAGCACAGTGGGTGGCGCGGGGGGCAGCACCGGCGCGTCGGATGCCGCGACCGGATTGATCATCGCCTCCCACTCGTCGAGCAGGCTGGAGTCGACCTGGCGCACCAGCTCGCCGAGCCACTCGATCACGTCACGCAGTTCTTCGGTCTTGGCGTCATCCGGAATCGTCTGCCGCGCCGCCCGGTAGGCATCGGAGAGGTAGCGCAAAACGAGCCCCTCGCTGCGCGCAAGTTTGTAGTAGCCCACGTAATCCGCGAAGGTCATGGCTCGCTCATACATGTCGCGCACCACGGTCTTGGGGCTGATCTCGAAGTCGCCGATCCACGGCTGCGTCGCCGAATACTTCTCGAACGAGGCGGCCAGCAGCTCGTGCAGGGGCTTGGGCCAGGTGATCTGCTCGAGCAGCTCCATCCGCTGGTCGTATTCGATGCCCTCGGCTTTCATCGAGGCGACCGCTTCGCCGCGGGCCTGAAACTGCTGCTGCGAGAGGATCGGCCGCGGGTCGTCGAGGGTCGACTCGAGGATCGACACCATGTCGAGTGCATAGGTCGGGGATGCCGGATCAAGCAACTCAAAGACAGCGAGCGCAAACGGCGACAGCGGCTGGTTCAGCGCGAAGTTGGCCTGCAGGTCGACGGTCAGCCTGATCTGAATGCTCTCGTCGAGGTAGACGCCGTCGCGTCCGCCGAGCTGTTCGACCACGTCGGCGGCGCGCAGCGTACGGTAGATCGATAGCGCGCGACGGGCGAGCTCGAGTTTGCGATGCCACGGCTCATGACTCGTAAAAATCAGCTCCCGCATGGTGGCGAATGAGTCGCCGCCGCGGGCGATGACGTTGAGAAGCATCGAATGGCTCACCTGCATGCTCGACGCCAACTGCTCGGGTTCGGCATTGATGAGGCGGGTGAAGCTCGGTTCGCCCCATGACACGAAGCCGTCCGGCGCCTTCTTGCGCACGATCTTTTTGATCTTCTTCGGGTCATCACCGGCCTTGGCCACGAGCCGCGCGTTTTCGGCCTCGTGCTCGGGTGCCTGGCAGAGCACGGTCCCTGCGGTGTCGTAGCCGGCGCGCCCCGCCCTGCCGGCGATCTGGTGAAATTCGCGAGCGCTCAACTGGCGCATCCGGGTTCCATCGAACTTCGTGAATGCGGTGAGTAGCACCGTGCGGATCGGCACGTTGATGCCCACACCGAGAGTGTCGGTGCCGCAAATGACCCGAAGCAGCCCGCGCTGGGCAAGTTGTTCGACGAGGCGGCGATACTTGGGCAGCATTCCAGCGTGGTGCACGCCGATGCCGCTGCGGATGAGGCGGGAGAGGGTCTGCCCGAACACGGTGGTGAACCTAAAGTCGCCGATGGCATCCGCGATTTCGTCGCGCTGTTCCCGGCTGATCACCTTGACCGACGTCATCGCTTGGGCTCGCTCGAGGGCCGCCAGCTGGGAGAAGTGCACGATGTAGATCGGCGACTGGCCGGTGCCCAGCAGGTCTTCGATCGTCTCGTGCACGGGTGAGGTGGCGTAGGAATAGTGCAGCGGCACCGGGCGGTCTACGCCGGTGATGAGGGCGGTCTCGCGGCCGGTGCGCTGGGTGAGATCGAGAGCGATCGCCTTCATGTCACCGAGGGTTGCCGACATCAGGATGAACTGCACCTTGGGTAGCGTGAGCAGCGGCACCTGCCAGGCCCAGCCCCGATCCGGGTCTGCGTAGAAATGGAACTCGTCCATCACGACCTGATCCACGGCGGCATCTGCGCCCTGACGGAGGGCAAGATTGGCGAGGATCTCCGCCGTGCAACAGATGATCGGGGCATCCGCGTTGACCGAGGAGTCGCCCGTGACCATGCCCACGTTTTGGGCACCGAAGATCTCGACGAGGGCGAAAAACTTCTCGCTCACCAGCGCCTTGATCGGTGCGGTGTAGTACGAGCGCTGCCCCTGCGCGAGGGCCGTGAAGTGAGCGGCGATGGCGACAAGCGACTTGCCGGTTCCGGTCGGAGTGCTCAGGATCAGGTTTGCCCCAGAGACGATCTCGATGAGCGCCTCATCCTGGGCCGGGTATAGCGGCAGACCGCGCGACTCGCTCCACTGCACGAAACCGGTGTAGGCCGCATCCGGATCCCACGGAGTGGGCGCGAAGCCGAGAAGCTCAGGCACCGTGTTCGGCCGCGACCCGGGCGTAGACGCTCTCGACGTAGGCCCAGAAGCCGTTCACGTCCAGCTGGGTGGCCACCAGCGCGTTCGGGATGGGCGGGTCAAAGTCGACGACGGTCATCCCGGTGGTGAACTGCCCGGTGGTCTCCACGTCGACGCGGGCCGGCTGGGTAAGGAACAGGTCGGGGCGCGCGATGTACGCC
>JANXTJ010000220.1 GCA_025352485.1 Salinibacterium sp. | reverse complement strand
TGCCGAACGGCTGGCAACGGTTCGAGGCAGCATCGAGGATGCCGCGCGCCACGCCCAGCGCGATCTTGCCGATATCACGACGATCGTCGTCACCAAGTTTCATCCGGCTTCGCTCGTGCGCCAGCTTTATGCCCTCGGCGTGCGTGACTTCGGCGAGAGTCGGCATCAGGAAGCCGCACCTAAGGTAGCGGAGCTCCAGGATTTAGCCACGGGTGTCGACGCTCCTGTCTGGCACTTCATTGGGCAGCTGCAGTCCAAGAAGGCAAAGCAGGTGCGCCAGTACGTTCACACGCTGCACTCGGTGGATCGAGAATCGCTCGTCGACGCGCTGGCGGGCTCGCCGCCTCGTGACGTCTTCATTCAGGTCAATCTCGAGGCCGACCCGGAGCGCGGGGGGGTAGCGCCGAACGATCTTGACGCGCTAGCGGAGCGGGTAGCTCGGGCCGAAGGGCTGCGGCTGCGCGGGCTCATGGTCGTGGCGCCGCTGGGAGCGCAACCGCGCGCCGCATTCGCCGAGGTGCGCCTGATGTCAGAACGACTTCGTCTGACGCATCCAGAGGCCAGGGCACTGTCGATGGGCATGTCCGGCGACTTCCCGGAGGCGATCCTGGAAGGCGCGACACACCTGCGCGTTGGAACGGCAATCACGGGAAAACGGCCAGAGCATGGTTAATCTCGACGTAGCAGGTGCCACAAGAACAACACGCTTAACAAACGCGGTGCGCTCACCGCCCGGAGGATCACAATGGCTAACCCGTTGCGCAAGACCATGGTTTACCTCGGCCTCGCCGATGAGGAATACGACTACGACCAGGCCGGCCCCACCGCGCCCGCAGCACCCGTCGAGCGTCACCACGCCGCGCCAGCAGCGACCCGCGCTCCGGTCACAGCGCTCCGCCGCTCCAACAATGTGAGGCCGGCCGCAGAGATGAACGAGATTCTTACGGTGCACCCGCGCCAGTACAAAGACGCGCAGCTCATTGCCGAAAACTTCCGCGAGGGCATCCCGGTCATCATCAATCTTTCGCAGATGAGCGAACCGGACGCGCGGCGCCTCATCGACTTCGCGAGTGGCCTGTCGCAGGGGTTGTACGGCAAGATCGAGCGCGTCACCAACAAGGTCTTCCTGCTGTCACCGGCACACGTCGCGGTCAGCGGCGATCACGCCGAAGCAGATACCGAGGTCGACGCCTCATTTTTCGCCCAGCAGTAGAAGGCGTCGCCGCGCAATAGAGGGTATCGCCCGGCAGGAAGTGCCCGCTGCCGCCTAGTAGTCTTCCGGGGTGAACGTCGCCAGCCCCGTCTCCGTTATCGCCATGGTCATCTATGTCGCCCTGACGATCTTTTTCATCATGATGTGGGCACGATTTGTGCTAGATCTCGCGGTGGTTTTCGCCCGCCAGTGGCGCCCGCGCGGTATCGGCCTGGTCTTGGCAGAGGTCGTCTACGGGGTCACTGACCGGCCGATCGCGGTGGTGCGCCGCGTGGTGCCGCCGTTGAAGATCGGGGGTGCCGTGCTCGACTTCGCGTGGAGCATCGTCATGTTGGCCTGCGTGATTTTAATTTCCGTCGCCCTCGGATTCGTGAACTGAAACTTGCGCTGTACTCTGAGTAAGCGGGATGGGATGATCGTCTTTCCTCCTGACGATGTTGGGCACAAGCGAAACGTCAATATGACGTTGAAAGAAAGTTTTTGAGGTGACGACGATGGCTCTGACTCCAGAAGATGTAGTCAACAAGCGGTTCCAACCGACCAAATTCCGCGAGGGTTACGACCAGGATGAGGTCGATGACTTCCTCGACGAGGTCGTTGTCGAACTGCGCCGCCTGAATCAGGAGAACGAAGAGCTGCGCCAGCGTCTGGTTGCCAGCGATTCTCGCATCAACGAACTTCAGCGCAGCGCCCCGCAGGGTGGCTTCGTGCAGCAGCAACCGCCAGTCGCCGCGCCGATCGTTGCCCCGGTTGCCTTTGGCGCGGGGGATCCCAACGCGATGGATCCGGGTAACACCAACAACCTCCTTCAGCTCGCACGTCGCCTCCACGAGGAGCACGTCAAGGAAGGCGTCGACAAGCGCGACGCACTCATTGCCGAGGGCCACGCCACGGCGGCTCGCGTCGTCGCAGAGGCCGAAACTCGTCAGCGCGCCCAGCTGGGCGACCTCGACCAAGAGCGCCAGCGGCTGGAGTACCGCATCGAAGAGCTGCGCAACTTCGAGCGCGAGTACCGCCAGAAGCTCAAGGGCTACATCGAGGGCCAGCTGCGCGAGCTCGACACCGCGAACATGCTGACCACCGGATCCACGGCCTCCACTTCGTCGCAGCAGCAGCCACCAGCGCCGCAGCCGGCCCAACAGCAGGCGCCCACTCCGGTTGGCAACTACGCCGCACCACCGGCCCCCGCCGGCTACTCGGGTTTTGCCGGAAACTGAGCCAGCAGCCCCCACCGGCACGTCGAGGATCAGCGCAGCTGTCCTCATCGTGCTCGTGGGCGTTGCTGCCTTGGTCTATGCCTTCGATCGGGTGAGTAAGTACGTCGTCACCCAAAACCTCGAGTTGGGTCAGACGGTCGACTTCATCGGCAAGGTGCTGCAGCTGCACTACGTGGAGAACTCGGGAGCGGCCTTCTCGCTGGGCAGCGGAACGACCTGGCTGTTCGCGATTATTGCCTCAGCCGTTGCCATTTTTATCGTGATCTTCGCGCGCCGAATCCGCTCCAGATCGTGGGCGGTGTTGTTTGGGCTTCTGCTGGGGGGAACTCTCGGCAACCTCACCGACCGGCTGACCCGTGGCGATTCCTTCGGCAACGGGCACGTCGTCGACTTCTTGCAGCTCATCTATTTTCCGGCGATCTTCAACATCGCCGACTCTGCGATCGTCTTTGCCATGCTGATCTTCATCATTTTGACCATCAGGGGCGTGGGGCTCGACGGTGTGCGCGCAAAACGTGTGGCCGAACCGCTCACGACCGACCCCTCCTAACGATGGAATCGCGTAGCCTCTTCGTCCCCGACGGCCTCGCGGGCGACCGGGTGGATGCCGGACTCGCGAAGCTGCTCGGATTCTCGCGAACGTTCGCGGCAGATGTTGCCGAAGCTGGGGGAGTGAGTCTCGACGGAACCGTCCTGGGCAAGTCAGATCGACTGCCAGCGGGGGGCTGGCTCGAGGTCACCTGGGCGCCGAAGATCGAGCCGACGATCATGCCGGTGGTCGTCGAAAATCTGGGGATCGTTTACGACGATGACGACATCGTTGTGGTCGATAAACCCGCAGGGGTGGCGGCCCACCCGAGCGTGGGCTGGGACGGCCCCACG
Source organism: Salinibacterium sp. (assembly GCA_025352485.1). Taxonomy (GTDB): domain Bacteria; phylum Actinomycetota; class Actinomycetes; order Actinomycetales; family Microbacteriaceae; genus Rhodoglobus. Next base: position 514 of record JANXTJ010000220.1, on the reverse strand, counting down.
GTGCTCGGTGCGCTGGCAGGCGCGGGGTTTCGCATCGCGACGTCGGGGGCGGCGGAGCGTGCGGGAATCGTGCACAGGCTCGATGTGGGCACGAGCGGGCTCATGGTCGTAGCCAAGAGCGAGGGTGCGTACGCCGAACTCAAGCGGGCCTTCCACGATCGTGAGGTCGACAAGATTTACCACGCAGTGGTGCAGGGCCATCCCGACCCGTTGGCCGGCACCATCGATGCCCCGATCGGCCGGCATCCGGGCGCGAGCTGGAAGTTCGCGATCACGTCGGAAGGCAAGGCGAGCGTGACCCACTACGAGACGCTTGAGGCGTTTCCGTCGGCCGCTCTGCTGGAAATCCAGCTAGAGACGGGGCGAACGCACCAGATCCGCGTGCACATGGCCGCCCAGCGGCATCCCTGTGTCGGCGATGGGATGTACGGGGCAGATCCCACGATCTCGGCCCGGCTCGGCCTGACCCGCCAGTGGCTGCACGCCAAGCGGCTGGGCTTTAATCATCCAGCGA
>JANXTJ010000184.1 GCA_025352485.1 Salinibacterium sp. | reverse complement strand
CAGGTGGGCGCGCTCGCCCTCGACGGGCAGGGAATGTTGGCTGTGGTGCTAGCGTGAGTCATCACCCGCCGACGCTGGCGGCGGTCGCCACGGTGACTCAGCGTCTCGCGGTCTTGTTGGCTGCGGGCGTTACACCGGTTTCCGCGTGGGGCTACCTCAACGGCGCCCCAGTGGTGAACGAGGTGGTCGAGTCGCGCGCAGATTCCGCACACATCGCCGAAGTGATTCTTGCGGCGTCGGCCGGCCGTCCCGCGCTCGAGGCCGGTGGTTGGCGGGGTCTTGCTGCCGCCTGGTCGATCGCCATGGAGACCGGCGCCCCGCTGGCTCCGTCGCTGCGCGACTATGCGAGTTCGTTGCGTTCGCTCGCTCAGGCCCAGCGCGACATCGCGGTCGCGCTCGCCGCGCCGATTGCGACGGCGCGCATGGTCATGGCCCTTCCCGTGGTCGGCATTCTGTTCGGGATGGTTTTCGGTTTCGATACGGCCCGCACGCTGTTCGCGACACCCTCGGGCTGGGGCTGTCTGGCTATCGGGGCTGGCCTGATGGCACTCGCCGTGTACTGGAATCGTCACCTAATTTCGGCCGCCCAGCCGACCGAGGCCGCGCCCGGCATCGAGTGTGATCTCATGGCGATCGCGGCGGCCGGCGGCGGTTCGCTTGCGACGGCGCGAAGCCTGCTCGATGAAACCGCGCGCCGTTTTGCGCTGCCCGTTGTGGCCGCTCGAATCGATGAGGTTCTCGATCTCTCCCGCCGGGCCGGTGTGCCAGCCGCCGAACTGCTGCGAAGCGAAGCTGATGAGATGCGGCGATCCGCACGCGCAACGGCTGCGCAGAAGGCGGCCACGCTGTCGGTGCGGCTCATGCTTCCGCTGGGCCTGTGCATCCTGCCGGCCTTCATGGTGCTCGGGGTGTTCCCGCTCCTCATCGCGGTCATCTCGTCAACAGTCACGACATTCTGACGCTGGCCTCTGATGCTCCGGCGGCAGGCCGCCGCTGCCGCCGCCCGCCCATGCTGGGCACATGAAACGCACGAACTGGCTGCGGTCCGATCGCGGCGCGGCCACCGCCGAATATGCCATCGCCACAATGGCCTCCGTGGGGTTTGCCGGCCTGCTCGTCGTCATCCTGCGTTCGGATGAGGTGCGGGGCATGCTCACCGATATCGTCCGGCATGCGTTGCAGATCCCGGGCTAGCGTGCGGGGTCGCGTTGCCGGCCGAGCCGCCATCGTCGGCCGTCGCGAGCGTGGCAGCGTGACGGCGGAATTCGCGATCGCGCTGCCTGCGGTGATCCTCGTCTTTGCGTGCTGCCTCTCCGGGTTTCAGGTCGCGGGCCAACAACTGCGATTGCAGGATGCCGCGGCATCCGTTGCTCGCGCTGCCGCTCGCGGTGGTGACACGGCAACGGCCGCCCGCCTCGCGCCCGGCGCCGCGATCTCCCGTCACAGCGACGGTGACCTGGTGTGCGTGCGGCTGAGCATCCCGTCGGCCGCCCTCGCCGGAACTCTTCTGCGGCTCACCCTCTCAGCCACGAGTTGCGCGTTGGGCGGCGGCCAGTGAGCCGCGATGCCGTGGGGCGGCGGCTGGTGAGCCACTATGCCGCCGGGCCGCCGGTGGGCCGCGATGCCGGTTCGGGAACGGTGCTCGCCGTCGCCATGGTTGCCGGCATCGCCGCCGTGGCGGGTTTGTGCATTCCTCTCTATATGGGGCTCGCCGTTCGACAGTCGGTCGCGGCGGCCGCCGACGCTGCGGCGCTGGCCGGGGCCGACGTAGTTGTCGGCATCGTGCCGGGCTACCCCTGTGATGCTGCCCGCGCGGTGGCCGCCGCGAACGGTTCCGCGCTCGGCTCGTGCGAGGTCGACGGTTTGGTCGTGACCGTCTCCGTTTCCCGGTCGATCCTGGGAATTCTGGTCACCTCGCGGGCCACGGCGGGGCCGCCCCCTGCATAGCCGCACGGCGGCGCCGATCATGTTCCCACAGCCTGCATCCGGCGCACAACCGGCGAGCCGGATTAGGTCAGAGCGTGGGGGAGGTGTGTATGGTGGCGCTGACGATGGCGTGCCGTCGTCAATTTGTCTATCTAGGGAGTGCAGTGGCCGTCAAGCTCGTCATCGTCGAGTCGCCAACAAAGGCGAAGACGATCGCCCAGTATCTGGGCGACGGTTACGACGTGCAGTCATCCGTCGGGCACATCCGCGACCTCATCGAGCCGAAGAACCTGCCGCCCGAGCTCAAGAAGGGGTCGCTCGGCAAATTCTCCGTCGACGTCGAGAACGGCTTTGAGCCCTATTACGTCGTCTCTGACGCCAAGAAGAAGACGGTCGCCGACCTAAAGAGGGCGCTCGCCGGAGCCGATGAACTCTTCCTCGCAACCGATGAGGACCGCGAGGGCGAGGCCATCGCGTGGCACCTTTTACAGGTTCTCAAGCCCAAGGTTCCCGTGCACCGAATGGTGTTCCACGAGATCACGAAAGACGCCATCCAGAGCGCCGTCGAGAACACCCGCGAGCTCGACACAGCGCTGGTCGATGCGCAGGAGACCCGGCGCATCCTCGACCGGCTCTATGGCTACGAGGTGTCGCCGGTACTGTGGCGCAAGGTTGGCCCCGGCCTGTCCGCTGGCCGCGTGCAGTCTGCCGCCACCCGTCTGGTCGTCGATCGGGAGCGCGAGCGCCTGGCCTTCGTCACCGCCAGCTACTGGGATCTCATCGCCGGCCTCACGCCCGGTGCGGCGACCGAGCGCTTCGAATCCCGTCTGGTGCGCATGGATGGCAAACGCATCGCGGCCGGTCGTGACTTTGACGACAAGGGTGTGCTGAAGGGCGACGCCGTCACCCTCGATGAGTCGGGGGCTCAGACGCTCGCCGAGGCGCTGCGCGACCCCGCGGTCGCGGTCTCGGTCGTCAGTGTCGAGGCGAAGCCGTACACGCGCCGTCCCGCAGCCCCTTTCACGACATCCACTCTTCAGCAGGAGGCCGGCCGAAAGCTGCGGTTCTCCGCTAGACAGACGATGAGTGTCGCGCAGTCGCTCTATGAGAACGGCTACATCACCTACATGCGAACGGATTCGCCGACGCTCTCGCCGCAGGCGATTCAGACCGCGCGCGCGCAGGCCACCTCGCTCTACGGCCCAGAGACGGTTCCGGATGCGCCCCGCGTTTACACGTCGAAGAGTAAAAACGCGCAGGAAGCGCACGAGGCGATCCGCCCGTCTGGCGACACCTTCCGTACACCGACCGAGCTGCAGTCCACTCTGCGCGGCAACGACTGGAAGCTTTACGACCTGATCTGGAAGCGCACCGTGGCCTCGCAGATGGCCGATGCGAAGGGGTCAACCGCATCCGTGACCATCGGCGCCGGCCCGGTCTTGGGCACCACAATCGCCGAGTTCGTCGCGACCGGAACGGTCATCACCTTCCGCGGCTTCATGCACGCGTATGAGGAGGGCCACGACGAGCAGCGCAACGAGGCTGCAGAGCCGACGGAGGCCAAACTTCCGCCGCTGACGGCCGGCCAGAAGCTGAGCATCGTCGAGGTCGAAGCCAAAGGCCACGAGACCTCCGCCCCGCCGCGGTACACCGAGGCAAGCCTCGTTAAGACGCTGGAAGAGCTCGGTATCGGGCGCCCGTCTACCTACGCCTCGATCATCTCGACGATCATCGACCGCGGCTATGTCACTCCGCGCGGCCAAGCGCTGGTGCCGAACTGGATCGCCTTCTCGGTCGTGCGCCTGCTTGAGGAGTACTTCAACGACCTCATCCAATACGACTTCACCGCGGGCATGGAAGACGATCTCGACCGCATCGCTGACGGCAAAGAGAACCGGGTCGAATGGTTGACCGGTTTCTACTTCGGCAGCACCAAGCATCGCGGCCTGCGCACGGTGATCGACAACCTCGGCGAGATCGACGCTCGCGAGATCAACTCGATCAAGATCACCGACGACATCACCCTGCGCATCGGCAAATACGGGCCATACCTCGAGGTGCCAAGCGGCGACCCCGAGGTCAACCGTCGGGTGAATATTCCCCAAGAACTTGCGCCAGACGAGCTCACCGCCGCCAAGGCGCGCGAACTCATCGATGCGCCGATCGTCGGCGACCGAGTCATCGGGGTGAACCCGCTGACCGGCAAAGAAATCGTTGCGAAAGACGGCCGCTTTGGCCCGTACATCACCGAGCTCGAGCCGGAGCCAGAACCGGTTGAGCCCGAGTACGTGCTCGACAAGAAGACCGGCGAGCTGAAAGAAAAGAAGGCCAAGAAGGTCGTCGCCGTGAAGGCGCGCACCGCATCAATTTTTAAGAGCATGGATCTGGCAACGGTTGACCTCGAGACGGCCCTGCGCCTGCTCGACCTTCCGCGCATCGTCGGCACCGACCCCGAGCTGGGGGCCGAGATCACCGCCCAAAATGGAAAGTTCGGCCCGTACCTCAAGCGCGGCACCGACACGCGATCCCTGACCGCCGAGGAGCAGATTTTCGAGATCGACCTGGCCGGCGCCCTCGAGCTGTACTCGCAGCCCAAATACGGCGGCCGCGCGGCATCCAGTGCCCTGAAGGAATTCGAGGCAGATCCGGTCAGCGGAAAGCCGATCAGGATCAAAGAGGGCCGGTTCGGCGTCTACGTGACCGACGGAACCACAAACGCCACCATCCCGCGCGGCGAAACGGTCGAGGAAATCGACTTCGAGCGCGCGGTGCAAATGCTCGCAGACAAGCGCGCCAAGGGGCCGGCCAAGCCCCGGGCCAAGGCTGCACCGAAGAAGGCTGCGCCGAAGAAGGCCGCGCCCAAGAAGGCGCCCCCGAAGAAGGTTGCCGTGACAGCGACGGCGGCCAAGACCACGGCGGCCAAGGCCGCGGCGAAGACACCCGCAGCGACACCCGCGGCGAAGAAGGCATGACCGGGCTGTTCATCACCCTCGAGGGCGGGGACGGGTCGGGAAAGTCGACCCAACTTGCCCTGCTCGTGCAGTGGCTCGAGGATTCCGGCTGCGTCGTGGTGGTCTCTCGCGAACCCGGCGGCACCGAGCTGGGCGTTGAACTGCGCAACATCGTGTTACACCGCAGGGGAGAGATGGCCCCGCGGGCTGAGGCCTTGATTTACGCCGCCGATCGTGCCCACAACATCGCCACCAAGGTGCGCCCGGCGCTGGCCCGCGGTGAGATCGTCGTTCAAGACCGCTACATCGACTCGTCGGTGGCTTACCAGGGCGCCGGTCGCGTCTTGGGAGGCGACGAAGTGCGCGACGTGTCAGTTTGGGCGACCGAAGGGCTCACCCCCGACCTCACGATTCTGCTCGACCTCGACGAGGTAACGGGCAAAGCGCGCCTCGGTGAACGCACCGCGTTCGACCGGCTGGAGGCCGAAGAGACCGACTTCCATGCTCGCGTTCGCGCCGCCTACCTGCACCTTGCCGCCGAAGAACCACAACGGTTCTTGGTCATCGATGCTCGCGAACCGGTGGATCTGATCGCCGAGATCATCCAGCAGCGGGTGCAGACTCTGCTGCCGTCTGCACCCTGAATTACACTGGGCCCATGGCAGTCTGGGATGAGCTCACCGGCCAGACGGAGGCCATCGCGATCTTCGAGGCTGCCGTGGCCGCGGCCAGCGTGGGCGGAAGCGACGACTCGTCGATGACCCACTCCTGGCTCATCACCGGCCCGCCGGGTTCTGGCCGCTCCAACCTCGCGTACGCCTTCGCAACCGCGCTGCTGGGCCCGGAAGGGGATGCTGCAACCGCTCGCCAGGTCGCGGCTCGCACGCATCCCGATCTGGGGGTGCTCGCAACCGCGAAAGTGATCATCACGATGGATGAGGTGAAGGCCGCCGTCGCGTCGTCACAGTTCTCGCCCTCGGTGGGCCGCTACCGCGTGATGGTCATCGAAGATGCGGACCGCATGGTCGAGCGCACCTCCAACGTGTTACTCAAGGCGCTCGAAGAGCCGCCGCCGCGCACCGTCTGGATTCTCTGCGCGCCGAGCGAAGCCGACCTGATTCCCACCATCAGGTCACGGGTGCGCACCGTGCGCCTGCGGGTGCCCGACATCGCCGAGGTCGCGGCTCTGCTCGAACGACGCGACGGGGTGGATGCCGCGACCGCGACCCGCGCCGCGCGCGAAGCCCAGTCGCACATCGGCATGGCACACCGCCTCGCCACGAATGCCGAGGCGCGGGACCGACGCGCGCGCACGCTGGAAATTGCCCTCGGCATCCACTCGGTGTCGCACGCGGTGGTGGGCGCCGCTGCGCTGATCGAGCTCGCCAAGGCCGATGCCGAGGCGATCACGGAGCAGCGCGACAGCGAGGAGCGCGACGGCGCGTTGCGCTCGCTCGGCATCGAGCCGGGCGGCACGATCCCGCCGGCCCTGCGAGCCCAGCTCAAAGCTCTCGACGAAGACCAGAAGCGCCGGGCGACGCGAAGCCTGCGGGATGGCATCGACCGGATCATGGTCGACCTGTTGTCGCTGTACCGCGACATCCTGTTGATTCAGTTGGGGGCGCCCAGCGAACCGATCAATCTCGGTATCCTCGATCAACTGCAGGCCGCGGCACGCAGTGCGAGCCCACCCGAGACCCTCGCGACAATGGATGCCATCGCTGGCGCCCGGCGCCGCATCGACAGTAACGTCCCCCCTGCCCTGGCCATCGAGGCCATGCTCGTCACCGCAAGCCGGAAGGCGCCCCGCCCATGAATACCAGATTCCCGTCTCGCGTCACCACCGTGGTCGCCGTCGGCGTCGCCGTGACGATGATTCTCTCCGGCTGCGCCTCGTGGTTTCTCCCGCCCACCTCCGCCGACAAATCGTCCGTTCCGACCGGGGAGGATGTCGCGGCTAACCTCGTTCCCTTCTACGGCCAGACGCTGCAGTGGAAGAGTTGTCACACCGCAATGCAGTGCACCACCGCGAAGGCGCCGCTGGACTGGGCAAACCCAACCGGCGCCACGATCGAGCTGGCGCTCATTCGTCAGACCGCGAAGTCCGGGCATCCAATGGGCTCGCTTCTGGTGAACCCCGGCGGCCCCGGCGGTTCCGGCTACGACTTCATCAAAGACAGCATCAACTACGCCACGGATGCCACGCTCCAGTCGAACTACGACATCGTCGGTTTCGACCCCAGAGGCGTGAATCACTCGACCCCGGTCACCTGCTACAAAAGCCCGGCCGAGCTCGATTCGTACATTTATGACATCACGCCTGGCGTGACCGGCAGTGACCAGTGGATCGCGGCAGCCGCAGCATCCAATAAGAAGTTTGGGCAGCGCTGCCTCGAACTGTCTGGACCGCTGCTCGGCTTTGTCGATACCCCGAGTGCCGCCCGCGACCTCGACATGATGCGCGCCGTCTTGGGCGACAAGAAGCTCAACTACCTCGGTTACTCGTACGGCACCCTGCTGGGCGCCGTCTATGCCGACCTGTTTCCGGGCAAAACGGGCCGGCTCGTGCTCGACGGTGCTGTCGATCCTGCCGCCGACGATTTCGAGGGCACGGCCACCCAGGCGATCGGCTTCGAGAGTGCGCTCAAGGCGTTCCTCACGGATTGTGCGACCGCGAAAGACTGTCCCTTCACGAGCAGCACCGCGGATTCGCTGACGCAAATCCGGGCGCTATTGGATTCGTTGGACGCGAGCCCGATCGCCAACAGCGACGGTCGAAAGCTCGGCAGCTCGTCAATGTTCACCGCGATCATCCTGCCGCTGTACACCAAAGACAACTGGCAGTACCTTCGCCAACTCTTCACGACGGTCTTCGCCGGGCAGGCGAGCTACGCCTTCCAGCTCGCCGACAGCTACAACGGGCGTAAGGCCGACGGCACCTATTCCGATAACCAGACGGAGGCGTTCATCAGCATCAACTGCCTCGACGCCCATGGCGATGGCAACGTGGCGCAGATGCGCGACGAGGCGGCCCAGCTCAAGCAGCTTGCCCCGGTGTTCGGCCCGCAGATGTCCTATGGGGGTACCGGATGCCCGAACTGGCCGGTCCCCGCCAAGCGCGACCGCGTGGCCATCGTTGCCCCCGGCTCCGCTGACATCCTCGTGGTGGGCACGACAAATGACCCGGCTACCCCCTACAAGTGGGCGCAGGCGGTGGCGGCATCTCTGCAACACGGGCACCTCATCACCTACCACGGTGAGGGTCACACGGCCTATAACAAGTCCAACTCGTGCGTGAATGACGCCGTGGACAATTTCTTCGTGAAGGGCACGGTGCCGGGTGCAGATCCGCTCTGCTGAGTCATTACGCTTCCCTCGTAAAATTGCGCACTGTGCAAGAATAGCCACGTGATAGTCCTCGCCGCGCTGGATGAGCCCGCAATCGAGCGGGAAACGGGCCTGCGCGAACGCAAGCGGCTGGCGACTCGGCGATCCATCCAGCTCGCGGCGCTCGACCTCGTTTCCGAGCGCGGCCTTGACGGCGTCACCGTCGATGAGGTGAGCCGACTCGCGGATGTGTCGCCGCGCACCTTTTTCAACTACTTCGCCTCCAAGGAGGTGGCGGTGCTCGGCGATCCGCCGAGCCTGCCGCCCGAGGAGCAGGTCGAGACGTTCATCCACGGTTCTGGCACGATTTTCGATGACCTCTGCGCCGTGTTGATTGGTGCAGGCGCGAA
>JANXTJ010000154.1 GCA_025352485.1 Salinibacterium sp. | reverse complement strand
GTTTGGGATCACCACAGAGGCTGCCGTGGCGGCCGCCAAGGACTCGCTGGCCGCCCTCTAGGCGTCGGCAGCACAGGAGAAGGAATAACGATGACCACACCCACAGCAGCACTGTCAGCCGTCGGAGTCAGCATTTGGCTCGACGACCTCTCTCGTGAGCGGATCGCCTCCGGCGGCCTGCAAAACCTCATCGATAACCGCAACGTCGTCGGAGTCACCACCAACCCGACGATTTTCGCGACCGCCCTCGCTAAGGGCGCGGCGTACGACGCACAGGTGGCCGAACTTGCCGCGGCCGGCAAAACCGTTACAGAGGCCGTCTTCGAGATCACGACGCAGGATGTCGCCAATGCGAGCGAGATCTTTCGACCCGTTTACGACGCGACGGCCGGCCGAGACGGCCGCGTCTCTATCGAGGTGGAGCCGGGCCTCGCTCATGATGCCGCCGGAACCATCGCGCAGGCCCACGAACTCTGGGCGAAGGTCAACCGGCCCAACGCGATGATCAAGATCCCCGCGACGGTCGAAGGTCTCGAGGCGATCGCCGCGGTGACGGGCGCGGGTATCAGCGTCAACGTCACTCTGATTTTCAGCCTCGAGCGGCACCGCGCCGTCATCAACGCCTACCTGACCGGCCTCGAGACGGCTCGGGCGGCGGGCATCGACCTGGCGACCATCCACTCTGTGGCCTCATTCTTCGTGTCGCGCGTCGACACCGAGATTGACAAGCGTCTGGAGGCCATCGGCTCGGATGAGGCAATCGCCCTGAAAAGCACAGCGGGCATCGCGAACGCGCGCCTCGCCTACCAGGTCTTCGAGCAGGCGTTTGACTCTGAGCGCGCCAAGGGGCTGCTGGCCGCCGGTGCCAACAAGCAGCGACCGCTCTGGGCGTCTACCGGCGTGAAAGACCCCGCACTGCCCGACACCCTTTATGTGACGGAGCTCGCGGTCGCCGAGACCGTGAACACCATGCCGGAGAAGACACTGGAGGCCACCTTCGACCACGGCGTCATCACCGGTGACAACGTCACTGCGCACTACGCCGCGGCGAACGCAACCCTCGACGCCCTCGAGAAGCTCGGCATCTCGTACGACGAGGTGACGGCGCTGCTCGAAAAGGAGGGCGTCGAGAAGTTCATCGTCTCCTGGAACGAACTGCTCGACACCGTTTCCGCCGCTCTCGAGTCCGCAGCGCGTGGGTCTCAGGCATGAGCGTGATGATCGCGGTGTCTGGTGCAGCGGCGGAAGCGGTCAGCCGCATCGTTCCGCAGCTGGTCAGTGACCTCGTCGCGAGCCGCATCACCGGTGGCGATTCGAGCCTGTGGGGTCCTGACGCCGAAGAGGAGTCGGCTAAGCGTTTGGGCTGGGTCGAGGCTGTCGCCATCTCCCGACCGATGGTCGCCGACATCTTCGCGCTGCGCGACACGCTGCGCGAAGCCGGAGTGAACCACATCGTGCTCGGCGGCATGGGGGGCTCGTCGCTGGCGCCCGAGGTCATTACGCGTACCTACGGCGTACCGCTGACCGTGCTCGACTCGACCGACCCCGGTCAGGTCTTGTCGGCGTTGGGCGACCGGCTCGCGACATCCGCGGTGGTGATCTCCTCGAAGTCGGGCTCCACGCTCGAGACCGACAGCCAGAAACGCATCTACGAGAAGTACTTTTCCGAAGCGGGAATTGATCCGCTCGAACGCATCATCATCGTCACTGACCCCGGGTCGCCACTGGATATCGCGGCCCGCGCCACCGGCTACCGCGTTTTCAACGCCGACCCCAACGTCGGTGGCCGTTACTCCGCGCTGACGGCCTTCGGCCTCGTGCCGTCGGGCCTTGCCGGTGTCGACCTCAACGAGCTCCTCGATGAGGCGGAAGCCGTCATGCTCGAACTCGCGGTCGATAACCTCGACAACCCTGGGCTTATTTTGGGCGCCGCCATCGCTGGCACCATTCCGCTCAAAGACAAGCTGGGCATCGTCGCCGACGGCACCCACATTCGGGGCTTCGGCGACTGGGCGGAACAGCTCATCGCCGAGTCGACGGGCAAGCTCGGGCGGGGCATCCTGCCCGTCGTTCTTGACGTCAACTCCCCCGAGTTGAGTGAAAATCTCGCCGACCTGCAGATCGTGCGTATTGTCGGCGACTGGGACGACACGAGAGAGGTTGCCAACGGCGACATCGAGATTGCGGGCAGCCTCGGCAGCCAGCTTCTGCTCTGGGAGTACGCAACCGTCGTGGCCGGTCGTATCCTCGGGATCAATCCCTTCGATCAGCCGGATGTGGAGTCGGCCAAGATCGCCACCCGCGCCCTGATCGACAACCCGACTACCCCCACGCCGCCCGCTTTCGTCGTGCCGGTCACCACGGGCGACATCGTCGACGGTGCCATCGAAATTCGCGGAACCGCGAACGTTGTGGACGGTCAGGCCGACCTTGCCGGTGCCATCGCGGCCCTGCTCGCACAGCTTCCGGTCGACGGGTACCTTTCGATTCAGGCCTACGTCGATCGGGTGGCACATCCCCAAATGGCGAGTCTGCGCGATGAACTCGCGAAGCGATGCGGTCGCCCTGTGACCTTCGGCTGGGGGCCGCGCTTCCTGCATTCGACCGGCCAGTTCCACAAGGGCGGCCCCGCTGTGGGCGTTTTCTTGCAGATCACCACGATCGAAGATCTCGACCTGCAGATTCCCGATCGCCCGTTCACCTTCGGCCAGCTCATTCGTGCCCAGGCCGCCGGCGACGCGAGCGTGCTTGCCGACCACGGTCGCCCGGTGCTCAGCCTTACGCTGACCAACGCGGCAGCGGCACTGCCGATCGTGATCCACGCAATCAACTAGCACCGATATTCCCCGTACCAAGGAGCACCATGTCGCCCGTGGAGATCACCGCAGACGCTAACCCGCTGCGGTTGTCATCAGATCGCCGTCTCAACCGGATTGCCGGGCCGAGTGCCCTGATCATTTTCGGTGTGACCGGAGACCTCTCTCGTAAGAAGCTGATGCCAGCGGTCTACGACCTCGCCAACCGGGGTCTTCTGCCGCCAGGCTTTGCTCTGGTCGGCTTCGCGCGCCGCGAATGGCAGGACGAGGACTTCGCGAAAGTCGTCCACGATGCGGTGAAGCAGTATGCCCGCACGCCATTTGATGAGGACGTCTGGAAGCAGCTTGCGGAGGGCATCCGCTTCGTGCAGGGTGAGTTCGACGACGCGGCGGCGTTCACCCGCCTCAAGGAGACCCTCGCGGCGCTCGACAAAGACCGCGGCACGATGGGCAATCACGCCTTCTACCTGTCGATCCCGCCGAAATCGTTCCCCGAGGTGACGGAACGCCTGCGCGACTCTGGGCTCGCCGAGCAGCGCGACGGCCAGTGGAGCCGAGTAGTTATCGAGAAGCCGTTCGGCAGCGACCTTACGACGGCGCGTGAATTGAACGCCGTCGTCGAGTCGGTTTTCCCGCCAGACAGCGTCTTTCGCATCGACCACTACCTGGGCAAGGAGACGGTGCAAAACATTTTGGCGCTGCGCTTCGCTAACCAGCTCTATGAACCGATTTGGAACGCCAATTACGTCGATCACGTGCAGATCACCATGGCGGAGGATGTCGGTGTCGGGGGCCGCGCCGGCTACTACGATGGCATCGGTGCGGCCCGCGACGTCATCCAGAATCACCTCCTGCAACTGCTCGCACTCACCGCAATGGAGGAGCCGGTTTCCTTCGACGCCAGCGACCTCCGCGCGGAGAAAGAGAAGGTGCTGTCTGCGGTGCGGCTGCCCAAGGATCTGGGCAAACACACCGCGCGTGGGCAATACTCGGGCGGTTGGGCCGGCGGCGAGAAGGTCATCGGCTTCCTCGAGGAAGAGGGGATGAATCCCGAGTCAACCACAGAGACCTTCGCGGCAATCCGGCTCGACATCGGCACCCGTCGCTGGGCCGGCGTTCCCTTCTACCTGCGCACCGGTAAACGTCTGGGCCGCCGGGTGACCGAGATCGCCGTGGTCTTCAAGCGAGCCCCGCAATACTTATTTGCCGAGAGCCAAACCGGCGTGCTCGGTCAGAATGCACTTGTCATTCGCGTGCAGCCCGACGAGGGCGTCACCATCCGCTTCGGCTCGAAGGTTCCCGGCGCCGGTATGCAGGTGCGCGACGTCACGATGGACTTCGGCTACGGCCACGCGTTCACCGAGGCCAGCCCGGAAGCGTACGAGCGACTCATTCTCGATGTGCTGCTCGGCGACCCACCACTGTTCCCGCGCCACGAGGAGGTCGAATTGAGCTGGAAGATTCTCGATCCGATCGAAGAATTCTGGGCCGCTCAGGGCCAACCGGAGCAATATCGGCCTGGCACGTGGGGCCCGGCATCCGCCGATGAACTGATGGCCCGTGACGGCCGCACCTGGAGGCGACCGTGATTGTCGATCTACCCAACACCACAACGAGCCAGATATCGAAGACCCTCGTCAAGATTCGCGAAGAGGGAGGCGCCGTGGCCCTCGGTCGCGTGCTGACGCTCATTATCTCGACGAGGCTCGGCGAGGAAGAAGAGGCGATCGAGGCCGCAAACGACGCTTCGCGCGAGCACCCCATGCGGGTGTTGGTGGTCTCGACCGATGAGGAGGCCGATCGCTCGTCGACCGAGGCTAGGGTCGATGCCCAGATCCGGGTGGGCGGCGACGCGGGAGCGAGCGAGGTCGTGGTCGTGCGGGCCTACGGGGCCGCAGCCACCGATCAGGAAAGTCTCATCATTGGGCTGCTGTTGCCCGACGCACCGGTGGTGGCGTGGTGGCCAGGCACGGCGCCCGATGTTGTCTCGCAGTCTCCCATCGGTCGTATCGCGCAGCGTCGAATCACGGATGCAGCGGCAGCAAGCAATCCGTTGGCCGCGCTCGGCAAACTCGCCAACGGTTATGCCCCCGGCGACACCGATTTCGCTTGGACGCGGCTCACCCTGTGGCGGGCGCAGCTCGCCGCGGTGCTCGACCAGCCGCCGTACCAGCCGGTGACCGGCATAGAGGTGCACGGCGCCGCCGATTCCCCGTCGACCGTCCTGCTTGCGGCCTGGCTGCAGCTGCAGCTCAAGGTCGACCCGATTCTGACCGTATCGAGCAAGGCCCACGGCTCCAGCGGCATCCAGGGCGTCAAATTGATTCGCGCGGCCGGCCCCATCGAACTCGAACGCACGATGCCCAACGTCGCTACCCTCGTGCAGCCCAACCAACC
>JANXTJ010000066.1 GCA_025352485.1 Salinibacterium sp. | reverse complement strand
CCTGACGCTGGGGCGCGCCGCACTGCTCACCGGACGCTTCGTGCTGCCGTTCGCGCTGATTCTCATCGGCGGCACCGGAGCGCTCGTGGCCTGCTCGCCGAACGTTGCGGTCGTGCAGGCAATAGCCTTCCCGATGCTCTGGTCGGTGATCGACTCCACAAAGATCGCGATTGTGGCAAACGTGGCACTTGCCGTCGCCATATTTGTGGGGTTTCTGATCGTGCTGGGCGTGTCAACGGACAGCATCATGCAGGCGGCGACTATCGAAGGGATCTCCCTCGTCGGTAGCCTCGCCCTTGGCCTCTGGATCACGAGCATCGCCCACCTGAGCCGCGAGCGGAAACAGCTGCTCGATGAGCTCACGGCCGCGCAGGACCAGCTCGCAGCATTGAACCGGGATGCCGGCGTGACCAGTGAGCGTGAGCGGCTGGCTCGCGAGATCCACGACACGATCGCGCAGGACCTGACCGGCCTGGTCATGCTCACCCAGCGCACGCGCCGCGAGCTTGCCGCTGGCAAGACCGCCGTCGCCGACCAGCAGCTCGAGTTATTGGAGGACAGTGCCAGAAGCGCCCTCGCCGAGACCCGTGCCCTGGTGGCCTCCAGCGCGGCCCTGGGGCTCGCCGCCGGGGGCATCGCCGCAGCTCTCGACCGCCTCGCCGAGCGCTTCAGTCGCGAGACCGGGGTGACTGTCGGCGTCGAGGTCGCCACCCTGCCCCCGCTCGAACGGGATACAGAGGTGGTGCTGCTGCGTGTCGCGCAGGAAGGGCTGGCCAACATCCGTAAGCATGCTGGCGCAGAGTCGGCGGTGCTCGAGCTGTCGATGGTCGCGGGCAAACCGACATTGGCCGTGCGTGACGACGGAGCCGGCTTCGACCCAGCGGCCACCACCAGCGGCTTCGGTCTCGGCGGCATGCGTGAGCGCCTCGCGCTCGTCGGTGGCGCACTGAATGTCGCAAGCTCGCCGCACGGCACCATCCTTACGGCTACGCTGCCGGCGGCGTCCGCCTCATGATCCGCGTCGTCGTGGCCGACGATCACCCGGTCGTGCGCGGCGGGATAGTCGCTCTGCTCTCCGCTGCCGCAGACATGGCGGTCGTCGGCGAGGCCACGAACGGACTCGAGGCCATCGCAACGGCGATCGAGCTCGAACCGGACGTCGTGCTGATGGACCTGCGCATGCCGGGCATCGACGGGGACGAGGCCACCGCGCGGATCCTTGCCGCTCGGCCCGGCATCCGCGTCGTCATTCTCACGACCTACGAGAGTGACGCGAGCATCCTGACCGCCATCGAGGCGGGGGCGAGCGGCTATTTGCTCAAAGCGGCGCCGCAGGAGGAGATCCTCGCGGGCGTGCGTTCGGTCGCTCGTGGAGACGTGGCCCTCGCACCGTCGATCGCCGCGATGCTCGTTCAACGAATCGCCCAGCCCGCCATCACCCTCAGCACGCGCGAGACTCAGGTGCTGCGGCTCGTCGCGCAGGGGCAGAGCAATCCGCAGATCGCGCGAAGCCTTTTTCTCAGCGAGGCGACCATTAAGACGCACCTGCTGCACGTCTTCGAGAAGCTCAGCGTGAACGACCGCACCCGCGCGGTGACTAGGGCGATGGAGCTCGGGATTCTCTAGCCGGGCAGTTCTAACCCCATCAGCAACGCCCCTTGCAGCTCTGCGCTCGGGCCGCGGTGCTCGAATCCGAGCTTCTCGTAGAGGGCGATCGCGGGGGCATTGCTCGGCAGCACGAACAGCGTCAGTGAATGGATGCCGCGGCTCGCGGCCTCCGCAATGACCGCACGCACCAGCAGCTCACCGAGGCCCCGCCCCCGTGACTGCGGAGCCACGAGCACACGCGCGATGCGCGCCCGGCCTTGGCCGGTGGACGCCAGCTCGATGTGCCCGACGGCGGGTCCGGCCAGCTCGGCGGGTCCCGCCAGCTCGGCGGTGAAGGTGGTGAACGTGGCATCCGACCGCAGCTCATCGAGCTGGGCACCGTCGAGCGGCCATGTCAGACGCGGGCCGCTAAACAGGTACAGCTCTTCGGGGCTCGCCAGCCAGGAGATCAGCGCAGCGTCGTCGTCGGCACGGAACGGCCGCAGAGTCAGCGTCACAGCGTCGCTTTCCGGCGTCACAGCTGCACGCCGACAGCGACTGGTTCTGGGATCAGGTGCACGCCGAACCGGGAGAGCACCATCGCCTGAATGTAGCGCGCGAGCTCGGCCACCTCTTCGGCCGTCGCGCCGCCCCGATTGGTGATGGCCAGTGTGTGTTTCGACGAGATCGCGGCACGGGATCCTGGCAGCCCAAACCCGCGGCCAATACCGGCCTGCTCGATCAACCAGGCCGCGCTCACCTTCACGAGATCAGTTCGGGCGGCACGAGCGGGCAGCCCGGAGCCGAGCGGCGGTACACGAGCCGGCTCATCCGAGCCAAGCGGCAACACAAGATCCGGCCCATCGGGCTCGAGCGGCCAGCGCGGTGCTTCGCCGGGCAGTCCGCGAGCGAAGTTTTCGCCCACGATCGGATTGGTGAAAAACGATCCACAGCTGGTCGAATCGGGGTCGGTGGGGTCAAGCAGCATGCCTTTGGCGGCGCGCAGGGCGAGCACGCCGGCGCGCACGTCGGCGATCGCAACCCGTGCACCGAGATCGACTCCGAGCGCCGACGCGAGTTGCGGGTAGGCGACCACCCCCTCAGCGGATGCCGCGAGCTCGAGTTCTATCGCAATGACGACGCCTTCGCGGCCCTGCTTGAGCGCCGAGGTGCGGTAGCCCAAGTCGAGTTCTGCGGCCGAAAGCCGTTCGACCTCGCCGGAGAGGTAGTCCAGGAAGTCGATCCCGATGAGCGTTGCCGCCAACTCCTGCCCGTAGGCGCCGATGTTCTGGATCGGTGCTGCGCCAGACGAGCCCGGGATGCCGCTGAGCGCCTCGATTCCGGCCCAGCCCATGGCGACAGCGTGGGCCACGAGGGCGTCCCACGGCTGGCCGGCCTGCACCCGCAGCCTGACCGTGCCCAGGGCGGCAGCGAGCACCTCGATGCCCCGCGACCGCACGAGAATGACGGTGCCATCGAATCCGGCATCTGACACGACGACGTTGGAGCCGGCCCCCAGCACCAAGAGCTCGTCGCCGAGCGCCCAGGCTGCCCGCACGGCCGCGACTAGTTCGGCCTCCGACGCGGGTTGAACAACATTCAGCGCAGGGCCGCCGACCCGCATCGTCGTGACCTCGGAGAGCAGCATCAGGCCAGGCTCACCCTGACCTGCGCCTTGCCGAGCACCGTGTCGCCGTTGAACGTCACGGTGAGGTCGATTCGGGCGCCGGCGTCGTCGACGACACCGACCTTGGCTACTACCGTGAGATCGGCCCCTTCGGCCGCGGCCACCAGAACGGGGCGGGTGAACCGTACCTGATAGTCGGTGACGGTTCCGCGGTCGCCGAGCCAGTCCAGCACCGGCTGCACGGCAATGCCCATCGTCAACATGCCGTGCGCGAGCACCCCGGGGAGGCCCACCGACTGCGCGACGTCGTCACGGTAATGGATGGCGTTGAAGTCGCCAGACGCTCCCGCGTAGCGCACCAGCGAGTCGCGGGTGACGTGGAAGGTCTTCTTGGCGACCACGTCGCCCACCGCGAGGCTCATGCATCGCCCCGAACAACGAGAGTGGAGATTGCCGTCACCACGTGCGCGCCGGCCGAATCCAGAACTGTCGACTCGGCCGTGACCATCGCATGGCCGCCGAGCGACTTGATGCTGGTGACCGCAAGGGTGGCAACTAGCTCGTCACCGGCGACGATCGGCCGCGAGTAGCTGAAGCGCTGGTCACCGTGCACGACGCGGGTGAAGTCGATGCCGGCATCCGGCTCCGCCAGCAGCTGGGCCAGGGTGGCCTCCTGCACGACGACGGCGAAGGTGGGCGGGGCGACGACATCCGAGTACCCGGAGTCGGCCGCGGCATTCGGATCGAAGTGGATCGCACTGGTCGCGAAGACGGCGCGCGAGAACTCGCGCACCTTCTCACGGCCCACAAGGTAGGGGACGACCGGAGGGAACACGCGTCCCTGCAGTTCGGGGTTCACTGGCACGACAGCCAGCCTAGCGATGCGGATACCTGGCAGCGGCTGCCGGGTAAAAAGCGATGCGGATCCGCGCCAGCGATGCGGTGGCTGCCGCACGCGAGCGATGAGGGCAAAGCGAAAGCCCCGGGACCATCGCGGTCGGCCGGGGCTTTCGGAATCTTTAGGTGAGAGCAGCGCCTACTGGCAGCTGTCGCACTGCAGAAGATCCATTGGGTCGACGGGAACTGCGTAACCGCCGACGTTGTCGTTGTCGTTATCCATATTCGATCCTCCTCGAGTCTTCGTGCCGCGTATCGCGGAACCCGATGCCTTACCGGGGTGCTCCTACTATATAACCGGAATCACACCCCTGTCATTCCACTACATGTTGTGTTTACGGCGTGTCGCGAACTTTCTTTCCCCGCTACGCCCTCCCCCACGCGAACTGTGCGGACACCCCCCGTTATCTTCGGGTTCACTGCGAGGACTCGACACCGATTGCGTGCGGGGGTTTACTCATCTCTACAGCCGCACGACCCGCACCCAAGAGCGACCCACGCATTCAATGACGAAAGCAATGGAGAGCCACATGACAATTACGGCACCAAAGTCGGGCACGCCCGCGCGCACCTCCTCCTCGACTCAGTGGACGATCGTGTTATCCGGCCTGTGGGTCGGCAAGGTGGACGGCGAGTTCGCTGGCATGATCGAGGCGCGCGGGGGCGGCGGATTCGTCGCCACGACCCGACTGGCCAAGACGCTAGGCACCTTCCCCACCATCGAGGCTGCGCAGGCCAGTTTCACGAACGCCTGAAACGACTTGAAGTCAGCCTGAACCCGAGCTGAGACCGGTCCACGAGCCTGTGAGCTTCCCGCCAACCTAGACTGGCGTGGGATCCCCCCTCTCACAGACCGGAGTTTTCTTGTCAGACGTTTCCGCCCCCGGCCCGCACCGCTTCACCTACTTTCGCAAAAACATGGAAATCATGATTGCGATTCTCTTGGGCCTCGTGTCGATCGCCACCGCATACTGCTCGTTCCAGAGCTCGCTGTACGGCGGCAGCCAGACACAGAACTACACCAACGGAACCAACCTCTCTACCGAGGCCGAGTCACAGTATCTCGAGGGCAACCAGAAATATGTGCAGGATGCCCAGCTCTTTGACCGACTGACCGACCTTCGACTCGACATCGCCAACCCTGATCCGGCGATCTCGGCGGCGGCGAAGATCAAGTACGACACCGTCAGCTTCCAATCGGTGTCTGAAGACTTCGCCAAGGCCATCACCTGGGCCGATCAGAAAAACGCGGCGGACCCGAAAACGTACACTAGCCCGCTCAACAACGAGGCTTACCAGACCTCGCTGTTCGGCGGCTACGCCGACACGAAAGAGAAGGCGCTGAAAAGAATCGCCGACGGCGACAAAGATAAAGCGTTCGGTGAGATGCTCACCCTCGCCACCGTGATCATGGCGATCTCCCTGTTCCTGCTCGGCATCGGCGCCGTCGTGAGTGCCTTCCGCATCAAGGTCCTCCTCGGCAGTGTCGCCGTGGTGATCTTCCTTCTGGCGGCAGTGCTCGCGGCAACTATCCCCGCACTCCCGCTGTTCTCGTAGCGCGTCGGTCGCTGCGAGAATCGGCTTGTGACCTCGCCGACAACATCCCACGGCGCGCCATTCGGCGCCGTGGGGCTCGTGATCGGCGGGCTGATCTGCCAAGAGGTCGGCGCGGGGGTCGCGGTAACCCTGTTTGGGCAGGTGGGCTCGCTGGGGATGGTCGCGCTGCGGCTCGGCTTTTCGGCGATCATTCTGCTCATCGCCTTCCGCCCGTCGACGCGCGGCCGCAGCCGCGCAGACTGGCTCACCGTGGTGGCGTTCGGGCTCGTGCTTGGCCTCATGAATGGGCTGTTCTATGAGGCGATCGCGCGCATCCCGCTCGGCACGGCCGTGACAATCGAGTTCATCGGCCCACTCGTGCTCTCTGTGGTCATCAGCAGGCGAGCGTCGGCGTGGCTGTGGGCCGTGCTGGCTCTGGCCGGTGTGGCGCTGCTCGGCCGCCAGGGCTTCGACTCTCTCGATCCGCTCGGGGTTGCCTTCTCCGTGGGAGCCGGCACCATGTGGGTCGGCTACATCTTGCTGTCTGCTCGCACCGGTCGCCGCTTCGAAAAACTGGACGGACTAGCGATCGCCATGACCGTGGGCGCCGTCGCCGTCATCCCGTTCGGCGCGATTACGGCGGGGCTAGCCCTCATCGCGCCGCACGTGCTGCTCGCCGGGCTCGCGATTGCCGTGCTTTCTTCGGCGATCCCCTACGGCTTCGAGTTGCTCGCCCTGCGCCGGCTCCCCGCCGCGACCTTTTCGATTCTGTTGAGTCTGGCACCGGCACTCGCGGCACTCGCCGGCCTCGTGATCCTCCATCAGGCGCTGAACGGGCTGGATATCCTCGCCATCGCGTTCGTCGTCGTCGCGAGCATGGGTGCTGTGCGAGCGGCCGCAGGCCGACAATCGCCCCCAACGGCGGAAGCGGAACTCCTACCCTGAGCCCGGCGCCCCTCAGTTATTGCGCCCCTGAGTTACGGCGCCCCTGAGTTCGTGCGCCCTGCTACGGCGTTGCGCCCATCGGCGTCTCGCCCGTGAAGCGCATGCCAGCGGTGCTGTTCGCGGAGTCGAGGAGTTCATCCAGCCAGGCCCGATTGATCTCGTGCCGTGACGAGGTGAATCGAAACTGCAGCGCGATGCCGGAGCCGATCCAGATGGTGGTCCTGCCATCGCCCTCTGGCGATTCGATAGAAAAAGCGAAGTGCTCGTTGCGACGCAGCTTGGCGAGCGTGATCAGCTCGATGTGGGCGAGCGCGCGATCCTCAAACTCGAACACCACGGGTGGCGATCCATACAGCAGCTGGCCCATAGTGTTTCCTTCGCTTGCTGTGGATCCGCGCCCACGACTTGCTTATCGTACCGACGCGGCGCACGATCTTTGTTCCGGATGGCGAGGGAACTGATCCATTTTCATCGGCGAGCGGCGCATTCGCCCGCTAGCGTAGAGAAGCTGGCATCGTCGGCAGAATGAGGAGGACCATCGGTCCATGGCTATCGTCAACAGGCTGACCGTCGACGGACGTGACTACTTCCTACCCGATCCCGTCACCGACCTGCGGGCGAAGATCCTCGCCGCGGTCCAAGCGGGTGGCGGTTACGTGAATATCCCGCCGCTGCGCTCGGGGCCAGGCATCGACATCCTGTTCTCCCCCGGTATGCCCGTGGTGTGGACGCAGATCGATGTGAGCGGCGGCGGCGACGACGAACCAACGCCGAGCACCCCCACCGAAGAAGAGGGTTACAACCTCTAGCGGGTTCTCGAGCGCAGCAGCAGCGAGTCGAGATCCTCACGCGCCATGGGCATCCCCAACAGGTAGCCCTGAGCCCTGTCGCACCCCAGTCGCCGAACACGATCGAGGTCGGAAGCGGTCTCGACCCCCTCGGCCACGACCCTGATGTCGCGCCCATGAACATATTCCAGAAGCCGGGCGAGCTCGGCGGCGACCCCGGCGGACTGCGACTGAACAAGGCTTTTATCGAGTTTCAGCTCGGTGACCGGTAGCTCATCGAGCTGCGAGAGCGAGGTGTGACCCGTGCCGTAGTCATCGAGCGACACCCCCAGCCCGCATTCGCGCAGCACAGTCAGCCGCGAGATAACGGCGGGGAGGTCGATAAGGGGCACCGTCTCGGTGATCTCGACAGTGAGCGTGCGCGGCGGCAGCGGCGACTGCCGGATGAGAGAGATCACCCGGTCGGAAAATCCGGGGGTCGCAAGCTGGGTGGCGGAGACATTGACCGAGATTTCGAGTTGCATGCCGTTGAACTGCCAGTCGATCGCGGCGCGGTAGCTCTGCTCGAGCATGAAAATTCCGATGTCGTGAATGAGGCCCAACTCTTCGGCGATCGGGATAAATAGGCTCGGCGGGAGCATCCCGAGAATCGGATGACGCCAGCGGCACAGTGCCTCGACGGACACAATCCGCCCCGTCGCGAGGTCTTGTTGCGGTTGAAAGTGGGCAAACAGCTGGCCCCGCCTCAGCGCGGAACTCAGGTCTGACTCCAGCCTGGTGTCACTCATGATGTTTTCATTTCACGGCAAGCGCCCCCGCCACACAACGACTTCGTTTTTCCGCCGTTTCGCTCTATAGTGACCGCCTTTTCGATCGCCGTCACCGTCGGGCCAGCGACGTGTTAACATATTTTCACTTTCACATCGGAGCGAGAATGGAAGCCTCCTCTACGCGAGAAAAGATTGACGTCGCGCGGCGCAACAACGTCAACCTTTTGGGCAACCCGGCCGGGCGTCCGACCATGTTCGCCCACGGTTTCGGGTGCAGCCAGGAGGCATGGCGAGACGTCGCCCCGGAGTTTCTCGATGACTATCTGGTGGTGCTGTTCGACCATGTCGGCGCGGGGCATTCGGACCTCGCCGCCTATGACCATGGCAAGTACGACTCCCTGCATGGCTACGCCGACGACGTGCGCGAGATCTTGGAAACCCACGACCTGCGTGATGTGGTCTTCGTCGGGCATTCGGTCAGCGCCATCATCGGCGTTTTAGCCGCGATCCGCGATCCCGCCCGCTTTGCCCAGCTCGTGTTGGTAGGGCCATCCCCGCGCTACGTCAATGACAACGACTACGTCGGCGGTTTCGAGCGCCACGATATCGATTCGTTTCTCGAGGCGCTCGACGCAAACTACCTCGGCTGGTCGTCGGCCATGGCGCCGGTGATGATGGGAAATCCCGATCGGCCCGAACTGGGCGAGGCGCTGACTGACAGCTTCTGCCGCACCGATCCGGCCATTGCGCGCCACTTCGCCCGCGTGACATTTTTGTCGGATAACCGGGCAGATCTGCGCAAGGTCAGCACGCCTACGCTCATCCTGCAATCGTCTGACGACGTCATCGCCCCCCTCGCCGTGGGCGCGTTTGTACACCGCGAAATCCCTAATAGCGAGTTGGTAGTACTCACCTCGACCGGTCACCTTCCCGGCCTGTCGAGCCCCGACGAGCTGGTTCGCACGATCAAGGCGCAGCTGTCATGACCGAGCCGCGCGGCGATGAGTCCTTCGAGGCGCTCTATCACTCCGCCCCCTGCGGGCTGATTTCCACCACGATCGACGGCACCGTCACCGAGGTCAATGAGACGTTTCTCACCTGGACGGGGCGCACCCGTGCAGAAATATTGGGATACCCGTTTAGGGCGCTTCTGGATGCCGGCAGCCGGCTGTTCTACGAGACCAGACAGGTTCCCATCCTGCACCTGAGCGGGGCCGTCGAGGTGAGTCTTGCGGTGCAAAAGGTCGATGGCGAAACCCTCCCTGTTCTCATCAGCTCGACCGTGATTTCGGATTCGGAGCAGCGGCCCACCGCGGTACGCACCGCACTGTTCGACGCCAGCGCGCGGCAAGAATACGAACGGCAACTTCTGCTCGCCCGCCGTGCCGCTGAGCAGTCGGAGACGAGGGCCGCCGCCCTGCGGGACGCCTCGAGCGCGTTCGCGTCAAGCGCTTCGGAGCGTGGGCTGGCAGATGCGCTGGCCGACGCGGTGCGGGTCGCGTTCGCCGCCGTCGAGGCCGGAGTCTTTCTCCTCGATGACGACAACGAGTTTCGGCTGGCCGGAGGCACCAATCCCCTCGAAGAATGGATCGCCGTCGGCCCCGTCGACCTGGGGGGAACCGCACTGCGCTCACGCGAAGTTCTGACCCTCGGTGACCTCAGTCAGGTCAGAGAACTGGCGACCGGCCTCGCCGACGCGATGGAAGCAGCCCACCTGGCCGGCCTCAGTGTTGCCCCGATGCTGGAAGACGGGGTCGCCGTCGGCATCTTCGTGTGCTGGTTTGCCGGGCAGCGCAGCTTCGACGACCAATTCGTCGAGCTGCAGAAAGCACTAGGTCGCCAGGCCGCCCAAACCCTGCTCCGCCTCCGACTGCAACGGCAACTCGAGCGGCTGGCACTGCACGATCAGCTGACCGGACTGGCGAACCGCATCCTGATTCAGGAGGAGGTCAACCGCGCCATCGCCGCCTCGAGGCGCAACTCCCGGGCGATGGCCGTGATATTTATCGACCTCGACGGCTTCAAAGCGGTCAACGACGAGCTCGGACACGTGACGGGGGATGCCGTGCTTCGCCAGGTGGCCGAGCGCCTGCGCGCCGGCGTGCGCCAGCACGACACCGTCGGCCGATTCGGCGGTGACGAGTTCATCGCCATCTGCGCTGACGTCGACGATGAGGCCGCCACAACCATCGCCGAACGAATTCGCAGCCTTATCGCCCAGCCCTTCGACGGCCTGCCCGGTGCCCTCACCGTCACCGCCAGCCTGGGCGTGGCCGTCGCCCGGCCGAGCGAAAACGATGCGCCCACCGGCGATGGACTGCTCAGCATCGCCGACGATGCGATGTATCGATCGAAGAGCACCGGTAAAAACCATGTCACCCTCGCTCTGCGATGAGTCAGATTCACTACCGGCGCGGCACTAAACTCTGAAACGAATCGGTGCAGCCAACCCGGGCCCGCGAGAAAGGCACACCAGCAGTGGGAACCCTCACGTACGACTCGAAACTCACGGTGACCTTTGATGACCGCATCTTGGCTCACCTCCAAGTGGTCATCTGGTCGAAGGTGCGCCGCGGCGAGCAGTTCTCCTTCACCTGGACGGATCCCGCCCGCAGCGGCGGGCGGACCTCGATCTGGGTCAGCCCCAACATCTCACTGTCGTTCGAGTTTTACGGCAGCAGGATCCCCGTGATCAACCGGCAGTGGATCGAGCTTCTCAACAAGTCCGCCCACTCTCCCGGGGGGCTTCAGCTGTTGCCCGAGCCCACCGGGGCGCCGGAAAACTAGCTACCGACGCCTGCGGCGGCGGCAGCGCGAATCCGACACGTTGACCGCCTATCCTGCGTTCATGTCGACGCCCGCTCCCCTCCAGCGCCGCCTCGGCACCCGCGACGCCGTCGTCATCGGGCTCAGTTCAATGATCGGCGCCGGCGTATTCGCCGCATTCACCCCAGCCGCTCGGGCCGCGGGCAATGGGCTGCTCGTCGGTCTGCTGGTCGCCGCCATTGTCGCGGGATGCAATGCTCTCGCCTCAGCCCAGCTCGCGGCCAGCTACCCGACCTCTGGCGGCACGTACACCTATGGGCGCGAGCAACTCGGTCACTGGTGGGGTTTCTTTGCCGGCTGGAGCTTCGTCATCGGCAAGACCGCGAGCTGCGCCGCGATGGCACTCACCTTCGCCAGCTACGCCGCGCCCGCGGGTTGGGAGAAACCGGTCGCGCTCACGGCGGTGCTCGCGCTCGCCGCCGTCAACTATCGCGGGGTGACCCGCACCGCGCAGGTGGCTCGCGTCATTGTGGTGCTGGTGCTGCTCGCTCTGACCGTCGCCGTCGCCGCGGCGGGTGCGACCGGTCTGCCCGCGTTGGCGGGCCTCAGCGCGGCATCCCCCGGCGCGGCATCCCTGCTAGCAGCGGGGCCATACGGGCTGCTGCAATCGGCGGGCCTGCTGTTTTTCGCGTTCGCGGGTTACGCGCGCATCGCCACTCTGGGGGAAGAGGTTCGCGACCCCGAAAAAACTATTCCGCGGGCGATCATCATCGCCCTGGCGATCACGATTCTGATCTACGCCGTGGTCGCGGTCACGCTGTTGGGAACGCTGGGAGCCGACGCACTCGCGGGCTCGCGCGCCCCCCTGCGCGACGCCGCGACCGCCGGGGGTTGGCTGTGGGCTGCGCCCATCGTCAGCGTCGGCGCAGCCCTTGCCGCCCTCGGCGCCCTCCTCGCGCTGATCGCCGGCGTCGGCCGTACCAGCCTCGCGATGGCGCGGGAAGCGGATTTGCCGCTTTGGCTGGCCGCCGTGCATCCCCGTTTCCACGTGCCGCACCGGGCCGAAGTCGTGCTCGCCGTGATCGTCGGGGTGCTGGTTCTGACCATCGACGTTCGCGGTGCCATCGGATTCTCGTCGTTCGGCGTCTTGCTCTACTACGTCATTGCCAACGCGTCAGCGTTTAGCCAGGGCCGTGATCGCCGCCGGTATCCCCGGGCGGTCTTCGTGCTCGGGGCCGTTGGGTGTCTTGCCCTCGTCGTCACGCTGCCGCTGGCATCCGTGATCGGTGGCGTGGTGGTGCTCGCCATCGGTGTCGGCTACCGCGCGATTCGACTGCGTTTCCGGCCGCGCTGAGAAAGTTGGCCGGCTAGGCGAGTTGCACGCG
>JANXTJ010000031.1 GCA_025352485.1 Salinibacterium sp. | reverse complement strand
ATCTCTTAGCGTGGACTACGACTTTCTCGAACGAAACGGCCTGATTCGCGTCTCACGTGACAGCGGATTCGCGTCTCGAGGGTTGGCCAGGGATGTCGATCGGGGCGTTCTCGTCAAGGTCAGGCGTGGGACTTACGTGTCGCAGAAGATCTGGGACGGACTCGACGGACGGCAGCGTCATGCCCTGAGGATCGCTGCAGTCTCGGCCGACTCGCGTCAACCAATCGTTGCGGCGGGACATTCGGCCGCTGCGTTGCGGGAAATGCCGATTCTTCGACCCTGGCCGACCGAAGTGCTCCTCCTCGACCGTTGGCGGGGAGGGGGGCGGTCGGAGCCAGGGGTGAGGCGCACAGTTGCCGGCTTTGCTACCGCGCACGTTGAGATGGCCGGCGGATTCAGAGCCACTGATCTTCTCAGAACCTGCCTTGATGTCTGCAAGAGGTCAGATTTCGCGAACGCGGTTTCGATAGCTGACTGGACGCTGGCGCGCGCTGTTCTCGGCCCGGAGGCGCTTCTCGCCGAATTGATGAGGATGGGGCCGGGAGCTCCGCGGGCGCGGCTCGAACCCGTAATCAGGTTCGCCTCTCCACTCTCAGGATCGGTGGGCGAGTCGATGATGCGGGTTGCTCTGCACGGGTCAGGGTTCATGCCTCCGCTACTCCAGGCTGAGTTCAACGATCATGAAGGTCGAATGTTCGCGGACTTCTTCTGGCCTGATGCCGGCATAGTGCTCGAATTCGACGGGAAGTTAAAGTACACGCGGGACGAGTACACGCGGGGTGACCCCGGCGAGGTGGTCTGGCGGGAGAAGTTGCGCGAAGACAGGCTCAGGCGTCTGGGCCTCGTGGTGGTTCGTGCCGTTTGGGCCGACCTTCACCATGGCGATCGGCTTTCTGCGCGATTGGACGCTGCTCGCACACCCCGCGGCGGGGGATGAATACCCACGGATGGAGTAATTGCTCCCGCCGACGGTCAGCAACTCCCGCAAGGAAGCGCAAGTTCCCTCCACGGGCCGTGACTTAGCGCGCGGCGGCTAGGTGCGCGGCTTCCGCCAGCACTTCGGGGAGCAGGCGCGGGTGGCCGCGTCGACGCACAATGTCCACCGAATCCGCGCCCACCTTAGCCGGGTGCCCAGCATGCCCATCTCGCGCGTTCTCGAGCAAGCTGATTACGCGCCCGGGTAGGCTTCCTCCGTGGGTGATATCGAGATCGGCCGCGCTAAGCGAGCCCGCCGCGTCTACGCGTTCGACGACATAGCGATCGTGCCATCCCGCCGCACTCGTGACCCGAAGGATGTTTCGGTCAGCTGGACGATCGACGCGTATACGTTCAGCATCCCGGTGTTGGCAGCCCCGATGGATTCGGTGGTGTCGCCGACGACGGCCATCGCGATCGGCAAGCTCGGCGGCCTAGGTGTGCTCGACCTCGAGGGGGTCTGGACGCGGTACGACGACCCGGAGCCGCTGCTCGCAGAGATTCGGGAGTTGACACCCGGTAATGCCACCAAGCGCATGCAGGAGATCTACTCGGAGCCGGTTAAGCCGGAGCTGGTGACCGCGCGCCTGGCAGAAATTCGTGCGGCCGGCGTTGCCGTAGCCGGCGCACTGAGCCCCCAGCGCACCCAAGAGCTCTACAAAACCGTTGTCGACGCCGGGGTCGACATGTTCGTGATTCGCGGCACGACAGTCAGCGCAGAGCATGTCTCTAAGAGCGTCGAGCCGCTGAACCTCAAGAAGTTCATCTATGAGCTCGACGTCCCTGTGATCGTCGGCGGGGCTGCCACCTACACGGCGGCACTGCACCTCATGCGCACGGGGGCTGCGGGGGTGCTCGTCGGTTTCGGCGGCGGCGCGGCCTCGACCACCAGGGCCAGCCTCGGCATCCATGCTCCGATGGCTACCGCAGTTGCGGATGTTGCCGGGGCTCGGCGTGACTACATGGACGAGTCGGGCGGCCGCTATGTGCACGTCATCGCCGACGGTGGCCTCGGCACCAGCGGCGACATCGTCAAGGCGATTTCGGTCGGCGCCGATGCCGTCATGCTTGGCAGCACCCTCGCGCGAGCGAACGAGGCTCCCGGCGGCGGCTGGCACTGGGGAGCCGAGGCGCACCATGCCGAGTTGCCGCGCGGCAACCGGGTCGAGGTCGGCACGCTGGCGCCCCTCGAACAGATTCTTTACGGGCCGTCGACGGTCGCCGACGGCCGGGTCAACCTGATTGGAGCGTTGCGCCGCTCGATGGCCACAACCGGGTACTCGGATCTCAAGGAGTTTCAACGGGTAGAAGTCGTCGTCGCCCCCTACCGCGCGGGCTGATCGAGCACCTCGAATGGTGCGTCAGTGGCCCGGCCGTAGACTAGAGGCATGGTCGATGTCAGGCGCGTGAAGCTCCCCGGGGTCGGCGTGCTGCATACATTCGTCACCGACGACGGCGGCAAAGTCGGCGTCATCACCCACCGGTCGGGCCAGAGCGACCTCATTTCTTTTTCAGACTCCGATGGCGGGTCTGATGCCAGCAAGGTATCGCTGCGACTGGACGAAGACGAGGCGCACACTCTCGCCGAGTTGCTGGGCGGCACCCGCATCACCGAATCGCTGTCCCGGCTCGACGAAATCCCCGGGCTCGCCATCGACTGGTTCTCGGTTGACTACGACGACCACATCGCCGGCCAGAAGCTCGGAAATCTCGCCAGCCGCGGCGTCGTGGGACTCACCGTTGTCGCCGTGGTGCGGGGCGAGTCTGCAAATCCAGCCCCCGCCGACGATTTCACGGTCTTCCCCGGGGACACCCTCGTGGTGGCGGGAACGCCGGAGAAAGTCGCCAGGGCATTCGCCTTCTACCGCACCGGCGAAATGAAGGCCAAGACGCCGGCCGACACCACTTCCGGGGGGTAGCGTGCACGTCGGTGAAGACCTGGTTGTCTTAGGCGTCCTCTTCGTCATCGCGTATGTGTTGGGCAGGGCCGGCAAGCTCATCGGCCTGCCGGCTATTCCGATCTACATGCTGGTGGGGCTCATCGCCAGCCCGCACTCGCACTTCTTTCCCCTTAATTTCCAGTCGGCAGACGTTGAGCTCGTCGCCGTCTTCGGTCTGATCCTGCTGCTCTTCAGCCTGGGCTTAGAGTTCGACCAGGACGAGTTTTACGGCAATATCGGGGCGCTCCTCGTCTCCGGCGGCACCCGCATCCTCATCAATATCGGCGTCGGCTTCGCGCTCGGCATGTGGATCGGCTGGGGCACCCGCGAGGCGCTCATCATTGCGGGGATGACGGCCACATCGTCGAGCGCTATCGTCACCAAATTGCTCATCGAGTTACGCCGGCTAGCAAACCGCGAAACTCCGGCGATCCTCGGCATCATGGTGCTCGAGGACGTCTTTATCGCGATGTACCTCGCCATCGTCTCCGTGATTCTGGGTGGGAAAACCGACCCGTGGGCGATCGTGGCGCAGTTGGCGATCTCGTTCACCTTCCTCATCGTAATGTTCGCCATCGCGCGCTGGGGCGGGCGGGTTGTCTCGCGCCTCGTGCAAACAAAAGACGATGAGCTTTTCACCATTCTGTTTTTCGGCCTGGCCGTGGCCTTTGGTGGCCTCGGTGAATTGCTCGGGGTGTCAGACGCCATTGGGGCGTTCCTCATCGGCCTTGTGCTCGGCGCTACCCGATTCCGCGGCCGGATCGAGCAGTTTTCGCTGCCCCTGCGTGACGTCTTTGGCGCCTTCTTTTTTCTCAACTTCGGGTTGGCGCTGGATGTGTCGACCTTCGGTGGTGTGCTCTTCCCGGTGGCTGTCGCTGTCGTCATGACCCTCGTCGTCAACACGCTCGGTGGGCAGCTCATCGCCTGGCAGAACAAGCTCACGCCAGCGGAGGGTATCAATGCCAGCGCGATGCTGCAGAACCGCGGTGAGTTCGCGCTGATCCTGGCGACCCTCGCCGTCGGGGCGGGGCTGGATGCCCGGCTCACCCCGTTCGCGGGCCTCTACGTG
Organism: Salinibacterium sp.; assembly: GCA_025352485.1. Lineage (GTDB taxonomy): Bacteria > Actinomycetota > Actinomycetes > Actinomycetales > Microbacteriaceae > Rhodoglobus. Next base: position 10,897 of record JANXTJ010000031.1, on the reverse strand, counting down.
CTCTGCATGGCCGTTATTGGCCCCATCCTCGCGGTCAACTCTGAAGCGCTTGGCCGATTCCTCTTCCGGCAGCGGAAGAAGGCCGCGCCGGTGGAGCGTGACCGGATGCGGGCGGAGGGCATCGCACTGCTCGAAGCCGCCACCGCGGGCGAGGCGCCCGGAGGCACCGATCACGATGACGACAAGGGGTTGCTCGGGCCCGCCGCGACCCGCGACCGCCGTGATACTCGGCCCTACGATCAGACCTTGCCGCACGATCCCGTCGCCGAACAGGCGGCGCAGCAGTCAGACCAGATCTTCGATCGCAAGAGAGACCCGGAATATTGAGAGACGCCCGATGAGTCCGAACACGGCGAGCCCCAGCCTCTGGGTCATCGCGCGCCGGCCGCGCTGGATCGCGGCGCTATTTCTCGCGCTCGCGGTGGCCGCCGGATTCGCAGCCCTCGGCCAGTGGCAGATCCAGCGCAGCTTCGAGAGCGCAATCGCGCCGAACCAGCAGACCGAGAAAGTGCTCGCACTCGAGTCGGTGGCAAAGCCCCAGTCGCCGGTGCTTTCGGTAGCCACTGGGCAGTTGGTCAGTGTGTCCGCGCAGTTCGTGGGCGCCGACTACCAGGTGCTGTCCGACCGGATCAACCTTGCGGCACCCGGATACTGGGTCGTCGGGCATGCGGTTTTACCCGACGGCGCGAGCCTCGCGGTAGCCCTCGGCTGGGTCGCCAGTGCGGATGCCGCGGCATCCGCCATCGCAACGCTGCAGCAGCACCCGCCCGCGCCGTCGATCACGGGTCGCTACCTGCCGAGCGAGTCACCACAGGGGACGGATTTCGAGCACGGACAGCGCAGCGTGCTGTCGGTCGCTGCACTGATCAACGAGTGGTCGACCGATTCCCGTGGCGTCTACGGTGGCTACCTGATCTCGCACGAGAAGACCGCAGGGCTCGAGCCGATCGACTCGCCCGCACCGTCGACCGAGGTCAGTCTTAACCTGCTGAACGTGTTTTATGCGATCGAGTGGGTGCTCTTCGCCGGCTTCGCGATTTTTCTCTGGTACCGCCTGGTGAAAGACACCTGGGAGGCCGAGAGCATGCCGGAATCCGAGGCCGTGGAGCCGAACGTAGAATAGCGACATGCCTCTAGGACCCCGGCTTGATGACGTTTCCAAGATCCGCAGGGTCGTCTCGGTTTATAAGGTCTCTTCGATCATCACGGGCACGTTTCTGTTGCTCCTGATTCTCATGATGGTGTTGCGCTACGGGTTCGGGGTCGACATCGAGCTGGGCGGGCCGTTCGGGTTATTCACGCTCACTCCGCGTGAGTTGATCGTCGGTATCAACTTTTCGACCACGATCCTGATCGTGCACGGCTGGCTCTACGTGCTCTATCTGGCCTGCGACTTCCTGCTCTGGCGCTACATCCGCTGGTCGTTCGGCAAGTTCTTGTTTATTGCCCTCGGCGGCATCGTGCCGCTGCTGTCGTTCTTCCTGGAGCGTCGCGTTCCGCGCGAGGTCTATGCGGCCATTGCCCCCCTCGAATCGGAGAAAATACCCGCGTGAGCACCACCACCGAAGCCCATCCCGTTCTGGTCATCGACTTCGGTGCGCAGTATGCGCAGTTGATCGCGCGCCGCGTGCGGGAGGCGAGCGTGTACAGCGAAATCGTGCCGCATACGATTACGGCCGCAGAGGTTGCGGCGAGGAATCCCGCCGGCATCGTTCTCAGCGGCGGGCCGTCGAGCGTGTACGAGGAAGGGTCCCCGACGCTCGACCCCGCGATCCTCGAGCTCGGCATCCCGGTGCTCGGCATTTGCTACGGCTTTCAGGTGATGGCCGTTCAGCTCGGCGGCGAGGTGGCGAACACCGGCCTGCGCGAATATGGCGCCACCGACATGATCGTCACCGGTGATGGTGGCTCTTTGCTGGCCGGCCAGCCCGAGACGCAGACCGTGTGGATGAGCCACGGCGACTCGGTGTCGAAGGCACCCGCAGGGTTTACGGTGCTGGCCTCTAGCGGGTCAACCCCGGTCGCGGCATTCGCCTCGGACGAGCGCAGGCTCTACGGCGTGCAGTGGCACCCAGAGGTCAAGCACTCCGCCTTTGGGCAGCGCGTGCTCGAAAACTTTTTGCACACAGCCGCCGGTATCGCCGCCGACTGGAATAGCGGCAGCGTCATTGCCGAGCAGGTCGCCCGGATCCGCGCTCAGGTCGGCACCGCACAGGTCATTTGCGGGCTCTCCGGAGGGGTCGACTCTGCCGTTGCGGCCGCCATCGTGCACCGGGCGGTTGGCGACCAGCTCACCTGTATTTTCGTCGACCACGGGCTGCTCCGACAGGATGAGCGCCGTCAGGTCGAAGAAGACTACGTGGCCTCCACGGGCGTGCGCCTGGTCACCGTCGATGCCGTCGACCAGTTTCTGGATGCGCTGGCCGGTGTCACCGATCCTGAAACCAAGCGCAAGATCATCGGCCGCGAGTTCATCCGCAGCTTCGAGGCGGCGGCCGCTGACCTCGTCGCCGAGGCCGCCTCCGATGGGCAGCCGATCCAGTTTCTGGTGCAGGGCACGCTGTATCCGGATGTCGTGGAGTCTGGCGGCGGAACCGGAACCGCGAATATCAAGAGTCACCACAACGTCGGTGGGCTTCCCGAGGACCTGCAGTTTGCGCTGGTGGAGCCGCTGCGCACGCTCTTCAAGGATGAGGTGCGCGCGATCGGCCGCGAGCTGGGCCTGCCTGAGGTGATCGTCGGCAGGCAGCCGTTCCCCGGCCCCGGCCTCGGCATTCGGATCGTGGGTGAGGTCACCCGTGAGCGCCTCGAATTGCTGCGGGCTGCCGACGCGATCGCCCGCTTCGAGCTGACGGCGGCCGGTCTGGACAACGAGATCTGGCAATGCCCGGTCGTGTTGCTGGCTGATGTGCGCTCGGTGGGGGTGCAGGGCGACGGTCGCACCTACGGCCACCCGATTGTGTTGCGACCGGTGTCATCCGAAGACGCGATGACCGCCGACTGGAGCCGGCTGCCCTACGAGGTGCTCGCGAAGATCAGCAATCGCATCACCAATGAGGTTCCCGGTGTCAACCGTGTTGTTCTCGACGTCACGTCGAAGCCGCCTGGCACCATCGAGTGGGAGTGACGCATTCGGTCAGTTCTTGGCGCGGGCGAAGTCCAGTGACTCCTGAATAAGCGCGAGGATAACCCCGAGCTCGCGACCATCGCGTGGGCCAAAGATCAGAAGCTCCGTTCCGAAATCGCCGTATTGGTGGGGGATCGCCCACCCCGTGCCAATCGCTTCGGCGGCGCGCTGGCGCGGCAAACAGAGGTGCAGGCTCGTATCGTCGACCGCGTGGATGTGAGCGGCTTCCAGCCGGTCGATGGAGGAGGCCAGCGAGGTCTCGGGGGTCGCGACATCCCGAATCTCCGAGAGGAACAGGGCGCGAGAGCTGGCCGGGGACACCGCGCTGTGTCCTTCCACGACACCGGGCAGGCTCATTGCCTCTGAGACCAGACGCCCCCACATTTCGGGGCTGCTGCGCTGGGTCAGTTGTCGTTGCGCCCCCGTCGAGGACGTCTCGGGGGCACCACTATCGCGATGCTCAAGCACCATCGCCACACTCAAGCACGGGCCGCCCATTCGCCTCAGGTCGGTCAGCGGCGGGCGATGGCGAGCATGCGCAAAACTTCGAGGTAGAGCCAGACGATTGTGACCATGATGCCAAAAGCGCCGGTCCAGCCGTATTGGCGGGGGGCCCGGTTTTGCACGCCACGCTGGATAAAGTCGAAATCGAGCACGAGCGAGTAGGCCGCGAGAATGACGACGAAGACCCCGAGAATCACGCCGAGCGGGATGCCGAAGATTTCGACGCTCCCGCGCAGGCCCCACGGATTACCGCCCGCCCCGCCAAACAGCTGGATGCCGAGGTTGACGAGGGAGAACACCAGGTAGCCGACCATCGCGATCAGGAAGACCTTGGTCGCTTTCTTTGAGGCGCGGATCTTGCCGCTGGCGAAGAGGGCCAGCGTCACGCCCACGACAACGAGGCTGGCGATGACCGCCTGTACGACGACGCCGGGGTAGGTCGCCTCGTAGAAGGCGGAGATTCCGCCGACGAAGACACCCTGCACGGCCGAGTAGAGCAGGATCAGCGGGGCGGACGGCTCCTTCTTGAAGGAGTTCACCAGACCGAGCACGAGGCCCGCGATCGCGGCCCCGATCCAGAGCATCGGGATCGTCTCGGCGGTCAGCCAACCCAGGGCGGCGCCCACCAAGAGCAGGGCAAAGGCGCCCACGGTCTTGGCGATCGTGTCTTCGACGGTCATGACTTCGCCCGTGGCGGGGCCCGAGGCGGGGCCCGAGGCGCGGTTGTAGATCGCGTCAAGCTGCTCTGCCGACACGTTCTGGGCGGGGGCGGCGGTGGTGGTCGAGCTGAAGGCGGCGTTGCGAGAGAAGGCCGGGTTGGCGAAAGCCATGGGAATCCCTTTCGAAAGGTGAAACCTCAATCTACTTCAGGGCGGCCGGGGATGGGGGAAGGCGATTACCGCGTGCCGACCGTGCGCTGCGCTGAACCGTGCGCCGCGCGATGAGCCGCGCGAGCCATGCTGCGCCGACGAACACGCTCATCGAGATCGCGAGGGCCAGCGGCATCCCGGAGTAATCGCTAAAAACGCGGACCATGATGACACCGTTGGCGACCGGCAGCAGCACGGTGAGATAGGCAAGCGCGGGGCGATGTCGCACCAGCAGCCAGCAGGCGTAGGGGATTGCGAGGGTCCACATCGACTGCGGGCCGGTGAGCGACAGCCAGATCTGTGCGGTCGCGGGAACGATGACGGCCAGCCGGCGCCAGCCCCGGGCCGGCATGATCGACCAGCCGGTGATGTGCGCCGCCGTTCCGATCAGCAGCAACAGCAGCGTGTAGGTGTTCGAGCCCTGCAACTGGATGGCGCCACCGACGATCAGAATCAGGCCGATCGCGTAACGCTCGCGATAGCTTCCCCAGTGCAACGGAAGTGAGGCGCTGGGCTCTCGCCACGGGCGTCGGGCAACGGTAGTACCGGTGCGCGCAACGTTCCTAGTGCCGGGCATTGAGGTAACCCAGCACCCCGATGCCGAACGCCAGCCAGACATAGCCGAGCACGATCGCCACCGTGGCCATGGTCTTTCCGCGCTCGCCCGAGCGGGCGATCTGCGCGGTGGCAATGTGCCCGGTGATCAGCGCGATCGGCCCGCTGATGCAGGCCAGAACCAGTGCCACGATTGCCAATCGGTTGAACCGGGGCGGCGCGACGCCGACCGGCCGGATGGCTCCGGGAATGGTCGGCGCGCCACAAGAAACACAAAATTTCCAGTCGGGGTCGAGCTGTTCCGCGCAGTGAGGGCAGGCCGGCATAGGGGAATGCTACTGGCGCGGGCGCGCATTAGCCTTGATCCGTGAACACGCGTCGCGCGCCCCTGATCATCGGTCATCGGGGTGCGAGTGGTTACCGCCCCGAACATACTCGCGCGGCCTACGAACTCGCTTTCGCCCTGGGCGCCGACGCCGTCGAGCCAGATATCGTCGCCTCGAAAGATGGCGTTTTGGTGCTGCGCCACGAGAACGAAATCTCGGCAACAACCGACGTCGCGTTCCGCCCCGAATTCGCCGAGCGGCGCACCACGAAGACGATCGACGGCGTGACTCTGACCGGCTGGTTCACCGAGGATTTTTACTGGGCAGAGCTTGCCACGCTGAGAGCCACCGAGCGGCTCCCCGAGGTGCGCCAGCTCGGTGCCACCTTCGACGGGAGGTATCCATTGCTGCGGCTGCGAGACCTTTTCGGCATCATCGACGCGGCCGCCCTTCGCGAAGGGCGCCCACTGGTGATGGTCGCCGAGATCAAGCACCCCAGCTATTTCGAATCCATCGGGCTGCCGCTTCACCAGTTGTTCGCGGCCGAAGTCGCGGGCTGGGCGAGCGCCGATAATCTCGTGGTGGAGTGCTTCGAGCAGACGGTGCTGGGCAAGATCAGGGATCTCGGGGTGCCAGGTCGGTATGTCTTTCTTCTGGAGCCGACGGGTGCGCCCGCCGACCTGGTCGCTCGAGACGGTGCGGCCGCGCGGTCGTACGTGGACCACCTCAGCGACGATGGCCTGGTGGGCCTTGCTGCGACCGTGGACGGCGTGAGCCTGGACAAGGAAACGCTGCTCGCCGGGGCGGCAGGGCTCGTGCAACGTCTGCACGTCGCCGGGCTCAGCGTCTTCGTGTGGACCCTGCGCGCCGAGAATGTATTCCTCGGTGAGCATCACCGCGGGCCGGAGGGTGCTGCCGACTTCGGTGACTGGTGGGGTGAGTTTCGGCAAATCGTCAACACCGGGGTCGACGGGGTCTTCACCGACCAACCCGATCTGGTGGTCGCCGTGCTCGCCGCGCCCTAGCTTCTCGCAGCCCTGGTCGGCGCCGTAGCGGTCGGGGGTCGTCGGTAGAATTGGGCCGAGATGACCTTCATTCTTGACCCAGCCGATCCGGCCGAATCCCCGCAGGCCGACCGGTCGCCGGGAGGCTTCGACGACTCTCTCCTTTCCGGGCTCAACCCGCAGCAGCGCGAGGCGGTTGAGTATCGCGGCCAGGCGCTACTCATTGTGGCGGGAGCGGGCTCCGGCAAAACCAGCGTGCTCACCCGACGCATCGCCGGGCTGCTGCAGAGCCGCGAGGCCTGGCCGAGCCAGATTTTGGCGATCACCTTCACCAACAAGGCGGCCGCCGAGATGCGTGAGCGGGTGCGCTCCCTCGTCGGTGACGAAGCCGAGGGCATGTGGATCTCGACGTTCCACTCGGCCTGCACCCGCATCCTGCGCCGGCAGGCGGAGTCCATCGGCATGAAGCAGAGCTTCACCATTTACGACAGCCAAGACCAGCGGGCGCTGCTGAAACGCATCATCAAAGAGCTGGACGCCGACACCTTCGGCTTCACCCCCGGCGGCGCATCCAGCCGCATCTCGAAGCTGAAGAACGAGCTGACCGACGCGGAAGCCTTCTCGCGTTCGGCAAATATGAGTGATCCCAAAGAGGCAGGCTTCCTCGAGATCTTCCGCCGCTACAGCGCGGCGCTGCGTCGAGCCAACGCGCTGGACTTCGACGACATCATTGCCGAGACGGTTTACCTCTTTCGGGCGTTCCCCGAGGTGGCGGCGCTGTACCAGCGTCGCTTCCGGCACGTTTTGGTCGACGAATATCAGGACACCAACCACGCCCAGTACGCCCTCATCCGCGAGCTGGTGCGGGCGGTCAAGCCGCAGCACGTTCCGGCTGACACCCGCATGCATCTGGATACAGGGGGCGGCATCCCCGGCGCATCGCTGACGGTCGTGGGCGACTCCGACCAGTCGATCTACGCCTTCCGTGGCGCCGATATTCGTAACATCGTCGAGTTCGAGCGCGACTTTCCGAACTCGAAGGTGATCCTGCTCGAGCAGAACTACCGCTCCACGCAAAACATTTTGGACGCCGCGAACGCGGTCATCTCAAACAACTTCGACCGCAAGGCGAAGAATCTTTTCACCGTGGTGGGTGCCGGCGAGAAAATCGTCGGCTACACCGGCTATTCGGGTCACGATGAGGCGCAGTTCGTCGCGGACGAGGTCGATGTACTGCGCACCGGTGGGCTGAGCCTGAACAACATCGCGGTGTTCGTGCGCACGAACTCGCAGACCCGGCCGCTTGAAGAGATTTTCATCAGGTCGGCGATTCCATACCGCATCCCCGGCGGCACCAAATTTTATGAGCGCGCCGAGATCAAAGACGCGATGGCCTACCTGATTCAGGTCGCCAACCCCGATGACGACCTGGCCCTGCGCCGCATCATGAACGTGCCCAAGCGTGGCATTGGCCCCGCCACCGAAGCGAGCCTGCAGGCCTACGCCGTGCGGGTGGGAGTGCCGCTGCGCGAGTCGCTGCTCGATGCGGGGGTGCTGGGGCTTGGTCCCAAAGTGACGGCGGCCATCGTCGAGCTGGGCGAAATTTTGGATGCGGCTTCCGCAGCGGCGGCGACGGCCGCGCCGCACGACATCCTCACCGACATCCTCACCAAGACGGGCTACCACGCCCAGCTCAAGTCGAGCGGCGATGCCCAGGACGCAGCCCGCGCCGAGAACCTCGAAGAGCTCGTGTCGCAGACCAAAGAGTTTCGCGCGGTCAACCCCACCGGCACCCTCGTCGAGTTTCTGACCGGCATCGCGCTCTTTGCCGCGGCCGACGAGATCGATGACGGCGACGGCACCGTGTCGATCATGACGCTGCACACCGCGAAGGGGCTCGAGTACGACTCGGTTTTCCTCACCGGCATCGAAGAAGACCTCCTGCCACATCGGATGTCGTCAAACGAGCCGGGCGGCCTCGCGGAGGAGCGCCGCTTGTTTTACGTGGGAATCACTCGCGCCAAGAAACGTCTCTACATCTCGCTCGCGGCCTCCCGGGCCAGTTTCGGCGAGGTCAGCGTCTCGCTGCCGAGTCGCTACCTGCAAGAGATTCCGGCCGACCTGATCGAGTGGCGACAGTCGGGTGGCGGTGGTGGATTCCGTACCGGCAACCGCTCGCTGCGCTCTGCTCCGATGCGCGAGAGCTACTCGGGCTCGTTGCCGCCGGCGCCCCCGCGGGTCAAGACCGAGTGGACGAGCGCCGTGACCGGCCTCGTGCGCGACAATGGCGACCTGACCCTCGAGGTTGGTCAGCGCATCCGGCACACCGACTTCGGCGATGGCAGCGTTACCGCGGTCACCGGAGACGGCACGAAGCGAGTCGCCGAGGTGCAGTTCGATACGGCGGGGCGCAAGCGACTCCTGATCAAGATCGCGCCGATCGAGAAAATCTGAGCCGCTAGCCCGGCGCCGCGGCTAGGGGTAGCCGAGAAACCAGAGCAAGACGATGGCGGCCGGCTGCAGCACGATGGACGCCACGAGCAGGGTGCGCCGTAGGGCGACCGAGCGCGCGATGGTGGGGTCACCGAGTAGCGGGGCCAGCGGCAGCAGCATCCTAAACAGACTCTGCTGCGGCAGGAAAACCGCGAACAGGTAGCCGCCGTAGCTGGCGCCCCACGCGATGAGATCGCTGCCAAGCGCTCGCAGCGAACGACGCGACAGCCACCACGCGAATGCACCGACGACGGCTACCACCAGCACGATTCCCACGACGCCGAGATGGCCGCCCGCCATGGTGAACCACGGGGTGAACGGGGTGAACTGTTGCCGCCCCACGAAGCCGGTCCACCACGACAGCTCTGTGGCCAAATACGCGCCCGGATGCCCGGTCACGGCATCCGCAATGACCGGCCAGGCCAGACCCGCCGCCGCAATCGCGAGCCCCACGATGACGATGGCTACGGCCTCCCCGCGGCGCACCCCCTTGCGCCCGACGAGTCGAATCGCAAAATGGATTCCCAATGCGAGTGCGAGCGCCACGGCCCCTGGCCGGGTGAACGCGGCAAGCACACCCGTCGGCAACATCAGCCAGTAGCGCCGGGTCACCAGGGCAAGCAGGCAGGCGAAGACCAGCAGCAGGAACATGCTCTCCGCGTAGGCGACCTGAAGCACAAACGACACCGGGCCGAAACAAAACAGCGCCACGGCCCAGAACGCCGAGCTCTGACCGGCGCGCGCCCGGACAAGTCTGTACAGCACGAGGGCCGCGCCCGCACCGAGCAGCGTGGCAACGATTACCCCGGTGGTGAAGTAGTCGAGCCCGGTCACGGCCATGACGCCGCGAACCACCCACGGGTAGAGCGGCAGGAACGCCCAGGCGTTCGGGGTAACGCGGCCCTGCGTGTCGGTGGGAAGTTCGATCGGGTAGCCCTGCAACGCTATCCGCCGGTAAAAAGAGCTGTCCCACGACCCGGAGAACGAGAAGAACGTGGGGTGCTCGCGATGGCTGGCAAAGGTCCAGCCCGCGTTGCTGGCCACCAGAAACATCGTCAGCAGCAGGGCGGTCGAGAATATTCGGGATCCCACATAGATGAGCAGCACCGCCGCCCAGTCCGGCAGGCGCGCCCGCGCTCGCGCGACGACGGTGATCACGGGTGCTGGCCCGCGCGGAACTTGCGAAGGTAGTGGCGCTTCGGCGCGTGTCTCAACGCCCGCGGCAGCCGTGGGTAGACCGCGCGCAACAGCCGCACGGCGCGAAGAAACCGCCTCTCGTTCAGCGGCAGGCTGTACGCGGCCCTCAACTGTGGGCTCAGCAGCCCGGCGGTGAGCAGTCGCACGGGCGGCATGACGACGCGCAACCACCAGGGTCCGGCTTTCGGGAACAGCAGGGCAGCAACGACGCCGCGCGCCACGTCGTCGACCCGAAGCTCGCTCTCGCAGCGAGACCAGTAGGCCGCGAAGTCTGCAGTGGTGGCGGGCCAGAGCGACCGGGGAACGCCGAGGGTGGTCGCGATCGCGGCGCCCTGATCAAGCAAGACCTGCCCGGCCGTGTCCGACAGCGGGCCGAACACCAGCTCGCGCATGCAGACAGCACCCTCGTAGAGCGTGGCCGCGACCCAGAGTTGCAACTCGGCGTCCCTAGCGTCGTAGCTGCCGTCGAAGCTGTCGGAGTCGAGGCTAGCGACGTGGCCGTTCCCGCCAGCGTCGGCGCCGTCGCGAGCGTGGCCGTCTGAGTGAACGGGAGCGTGGGCGGCGCCAACCTGCCGCGCGATCTGGGAGATCTCTGTCGGCGTGCCATAGGCGACCACGTACAGGTAGGTCAGCGTTCCGGTGAGGCGATCGAGGGGGCGTCGTGCGAAATCGCTGTGCTCGGCGACGCCGTGGCCGACCGCGGGGTTCGCGAGCTGGAGCAGGATGGCGCGCGCACCACCGGCGAGCAGCAGGGCCTCGGCCGCGACATCCTCGGTTCGCACGCGCATGGACCCATTGTCCCGCTGAAAGATTGCCTGAAGT
>JANXTJ010000024.1 GCA_025352485.1 Salinibacterium sp. | reverse complement strand
CATCTGGCCGGCGGGATCGATGCGTGGGCGCGCGACCTCGACCCCACGATGGCGCGGTACTGAGTGACCACCACCGTCGACGAACACGCCGCGTACATCGCCGCGCTGCTCGCGCCCGCGCTGACGCCGCGCAGTGAATCGGTGCCGCTCGCCGATGCGCTCGGCCGCGTAACCGCTCGTGCCATCGTCTCGCCCGTCGACCTTCCCTTGTTTCGCAACTCGCAGATGGATGGCTTCGCCGTGCGCGCGGCCGACCTCGCGACCCTGCCCGTCAGCCTGCCGATCGCGGGCGAGGTCTCGGCCAGGCCGACGGATCCCCCACCGCTTGTGGCCGGCACCGCCGTGCGCATCATGACCGGCGCCGTCGTGCCAGACGAGGCTGATGCTGTGGTTCCGGTCGAAGACACCACCACCAGCACCACCAGCGACGGCGAGACCGTCACCATCAACCGGGGGCGCGTCGCCGGGGATTGCGTGCGCGCCAAAGGCAGCGACCTGCGGGCGGGTGACGAGTTGCTGCCGGCTGAGCTGCGGCTGGCGTCACGCCACCTCGCGGTGCTTGCCGCGGCCGGTCTTGACGTCGTCGACGTTCGCCAGCGGGTGCGGGTGGCCATCGTCACCACCGGCAGCGAGCTCATCGAGCCGGGGGCGACCCCGACCCTCGGGCAGGTGTTCGACTCCAATGGCACGGCGCTGGCGGCCGCGGCGCGAGCTGCCGGGGCCGTGGTCGCCTCACGCACACATGTCGCCGACGACACCGCGGCGCTGCTCGCGGCAATGCGGGTAGCACTGGCCGAGACCAGCGCCGACCTCATCCTGACCTCCGGCGGCATCTCGATGGGCGACTACGAGGTCGTTCGCGAAGCGCTGGAGCCGCTCGGGGCGATCGTCACGACCATCGCGATGCAGCCGGGCGGCCCGCAGGCCACCGCCGTATTCGAGGGCACGCCGGTCGTCTGCTTTCCCGGCAACCCGGTGAGCACTCAACTGTCTTTCGAGATTTTCGTCGCGCCACTGCTGCGCGCGACAGCCGGGATGCCGCCGGCCGTACGCGCGCCGCGCACGCTCACAACGCCGGTGCGCTCGGTCGCGGGCAAGCGCCAGTTTCTGCGCGGGCGCGCCCTGGCGGGCGGCAGGGTCGAGCTCGTCTCCGGCGCAAGCTCTCACCTGGTGGCGGGGTTGGCGGCATCCGATCTGCTCGTCGACGTGCCGCTGGAGACCGAATCGCTGGAGGCCGGCGCCACGGTGCAGACTTGGGAGCTATGAGCACGCTCAGTCACCTCGATGCCGACGGCAGAGCCCGCATGGTCGATGTGGGCGACAAGGCCATCACCAGGCGCAGCGCCACGGCGACGGGCCGGTTCACGACCACCCCAGAGGTGATCGCCCTCGTGCGGGCAGACGCTCTGGCGAAGGCCGACGTGCTCGCCACGGCGCGGATAGCCGCGATCCAGGGCGCCAAACGCACGAGCGAGATCATCCCGCTCGCGCACGCGGTCGCACTGAGCTCGGTGACGGTCGACTTCTCTTTCGACGACACCTCGATTCAGATCAGCGCCACCGCCAAGACCGTCGGTCAGACCGGGGTCGAGATGGAGGCGCTCACCGCGGTGGCCATCGCGGGGCTGACGCTGCACGACATGACCAAAGCCGTCGATCCCGCCTCGGTGTTGAGCGACATCCGGCTGGTCGACAAGACCGGTGGCCGGTCTCGGATGCCCGTGCGCCCGTCAACCGCTGCCGTCATCGTCGCGTCCACTCGCGCCGCCGCCGGCACTCGCGCCGACACGACCGGCCCCCGCATTGCGGCCTGGCTCGACGAGCGCGGCTATGCCGTCGAACTCAGCGTCGTCGCCGACGCAGACATCGCGGCCGAACTATCTCGCGTCGTCACGACTGCCCCCGCCGTCATCATCACGACCGGCGGCACCGGCATGAGCCCCACGGATTCGACCCCAGAGGCCACCCGCCCGCTGCTCACCCGCGAGCTGCCCGGCATCGCGGAGGCTATCCGCGCCCGAGGGCTGCCGAACACCCCGAAGGCCGCACTGAGCCGAGGGCTCGCGGGCGCGAGCGGCGACACGATCATCGTGAACCTTCCGGGATCGACCGGCGGAGTAAATGACGGCCTGGCCGTGCTCGACGAGCTACTCGAGCACCTCGTCGCGCAGGTGGACGGGCACGGGGAGCACTGACGCTGGCTCAACTGGCGCCGGCTGCACTGGCTCGGACGCAGCTGCCGCTGGTTCGACCAGACGCGCTCGCCAGGGCGCCCGCACGACAACGGCGACCGTCAGCCCGCCCAGCATGACCGTGCCGCCGATGAGCTCGGTGAGCGTTGGTTGCTCGCCGATGACGAGCCAGGCCGCAAGGATTCCCACGACGGGCACCAAGAGGGTGAAGGGCACGACCGCGCTGGTGGGGTATTTCGCGAGCAGGGTATTCCAGATCCCGTAGCCCACCAGCGACGCGAGCACAGCGGTGTACACGGTGCCGAGGATCGCCGTGATCGACAGGTGGGTGAGCGAGTAGACCACGACGGCGGGCGAGTCGAAGATCAGCGCCAGACCGAGCGCGGGGATGGGCACGATGGTGCCAGACCACACCACCAACGACAGGCCAGACGCAGATTTTGCGCGGCGGCTGAGTACATTTCCGATCGCCCACGACAGCGCGGCGAGCAGGAGCACCACGACCGGCAACCACGGGGCTGCGGCGCCGTGGCCGATGACGACGACAGCCAAGCCGGCCATGCCGACGATGATGCCCACGAGCTGACGGCGGCTGGGGCGCTCCCGCAGCACAGTCGCCGAGACAAGCACGCTGAGCACGACCTGGGTCTGCAGCAGCAGTG